>JAODNF010000112.1 GCA_025464915.1 Frankiales bacterium
CGAGCAGCGCCTCGGCGGGGACGCGGACGTCGCGGAGCACGAGCTCAGCGGTGTCGCAGGAGCGGAGGCCGAGCTTGCCGTGGATCTTGCGGGACTCGAAGCCGGGTGTGTCGTTGGGGACCAGGAAGGCGCTGACGCCGCGGGCACCGGGGCCGCCGGTGCGCGCCATGAACAGCGTGACGCCTGCGATCGTCCCGTTGGTGATGAAGATCTTGGTGCCGTTGAGGACGTAGGACCCGTCGGCCTGCTTCACGGCGCTCGCCTGCAGGTCGGCGGGGTTGGAGCCGAAGTCGGGCTCGGTCAGCCCGAAGCAGCCCAGCACCTCCCCGGTGGCCATCCGCGGCAGCCACTGCTGCTTCTGGTCCTCGGTGCCCCAGCGCGCGATCGAGCCCGCGACCAGGCCGAGGTGCACCGAGACGATCGACCGGACGTTCGCGTCGCCGCGTCCGAGCTCCTCGATGTAGAGCACGTAGGACAGCGGGTCACCGCCACCGCCGCCGTACTCCTCCGGGATGGACAGGCCGATGAAGCCGGTCTCGCGGAGCCCGTCGAGGGCCTCCTGCGGGAAGCGCTCCTCGCGGTCGTTCTGCAGTGCACGAGGGGCGACGACGTCGTCCACCCACTCCTTGACCGCCTTCTTGACGGCGTCCTGCTCCGGGCTGAGCGTGAGGTCCATACCGCCAGACTAAGCGCGCGTCAGGCCTTCTTCTTGCGGGTGGCGCCCCCGCGCCCGCGCAGGCTCGCGCCGGCCTCGCTGAGGATGCGGTGGACGAAGCCGTAGGAGCGGCCGTGCTCCTCGGCGAGGGCTCGGATGGAGGCGCCGCCCTCGTACTTCTTCTTGAGCTGGGTGGAGAGCGAGTCCCGGTCTCCCCCGGTGACCCTCGTCCCCTTCTTGAGCTCCGTCACGGCCTCTCCATCCTCCTCGTCGAGGGCGGTCGTCACCGCCCTGGTCCGCCCCTACCGCAGATCACGGCGTTCCAATCACCCTTCCGCGGTGAAGATCACGGCGTCGTAGGCCGGCTCGAAACCGAGTCCCGTCAGGAAGCGCTCGACCAGACCACCCGCCTCGGACTGCGCCCACACCAGCCGGGCCCCGCGCTGCAGCAACGTCGTCGCCACGGCGCTCGCCAGTGCCCGGCCGCAGCGGCGCCCCCGCGCGTGCCGGGCGACGCTCACCTCGACCAGCTGCCCGACCGCGCCGTGCTGGAAGCCGGTCGCGACGCCCACCAGCTCGCCGCCCTGCCAGGCGCCGAACGCGACGTGCCGGGGGTCGTCCAGCCGGTGCCCCTGGACCACCTGCAGCCGCTTCCCCACCGTCAGCGACCAGTCGTGAGCCGAGGCGATGAGCGGACCGACGAACCCCTCGAGATCCTCCGGCAGCGGCCGGGTGAGGATCCCCGGCTCGCCCTCGACCAGCTGGAGCGGGTCGGTGAGGAGCATCGTCGTGACCTCCTCCGCCGCCTCGTAGCCGCACTCCTCGGCGAGCAGGTCCAGCTCCGGCGCGCTCGAGGGGCTCGCCAGCACCACGACCTGGTGCTTGCCCACCTCGGCCCAGAGCAGCGGCAGCGACAGCAGCGTCTTCTCGACCGCCCCGAGGTCGCCGTCGAGCCCGCTGGCGAAGCTGCCAACGGCCACCGGGTTGTCGGGGTTGAGCACGAGGTGGCCCGCGCCGAAGGCGAAGGCCGACCCGTACCGGACCTGGCTGAGCAGCCGTTGACCCTCTTCCAGGGTCCGTGCGAGACCCACCCGCCGGTCGTCGTCGAGCTCCAGCGCCACAGCTCCACCGTAAGTCGGGTGCTCGGGTGCCGGCGCACTGGCACAGTGCCGGCGTGAGCACCGCGACCCACGTCGACCCGGAGCCGCTCCCCGGACCAGGCCGGGTCTCGGTGCTGCGGCACCCGCCCTTCCGGCTGCTGTTCGCCGGTCAGGCGCTCTCCGCCGTCGGAGACCGGCTGTTCCTCGTCGCGACGCCGTTCGCCGTCCTCGCAATCCCGGGGGCCGACGCCTCCGACGTCGGCCTCGTCATCGGCGCCTCCGCCCTGTCGCTCGCGGTCTGCGTCCTCATCGGCGGCGTCGTCGCAGACCGGGTGCCGCGCCGCCTGACGATGCTGGTCTCGGACGTCGTGCGGGGAGTCGTGCAGGCGATCGGCGCGGCGCTGCTGCTCACCGATCGCGCGACGGTCATGCAGTTCGTGGTGCTGATGCTGGTCTACGGCGCAGCGGAGGCGTTCTTCCGGCCGGCGATGCTCGGGCTCATCCCCCAGGTCGTCGACCCGGGCGAGGAGCAACCGGCGAACGCGCTGCTCGCCCTCACCGCCAACGTGTCGATGGTCCTGGCTCCCGCCATCGGTGGCGTCCTGGTCGCCGTCATCGGACCCGGCGGCTCTCTCGCCGTCGATGCCGCCACGTTCGCCGCCAGTGCGCTCTCCCTGCTGATGCTCCGGCCGCGACCGGCCGCTCCCGTGGAGAGGTCCTCCTTCGCGAAGGACCTGGCCGGTGGCTTCCACGAGGTCCGCTCCCGCAGCTGGGTGTGGTCCGCGATGCTCGCCTTCTCGGCGTACCACGCCTTGGTCCTGCCCGCGGTCTTCGTCCTCGGCCCGCTGGTGGCTTCCGAGATCCGTGACGGTGCCACCTCCTGGGGGTGGATCTCGGCCGGCTTCGGCGCGGGTGCGGTCGCGGGGTCGCTCGTCGCGCTGCGGTGGCAGCCCTCTCGCCCGGGTCTCGTCATCGGCGCGACGCTGTCGGTCGCTTCCGCCCAGGGCTGGATCTGCGCCTCCTCCATGCCCACCTGGGCCGTCACCGGCCTCGAAGCCGTCACCGGTGTCGGTGTCTCCATCTGCTTCACGGTCTGGGAGACCCAGCTGCAGCAGCTTCGCAGTCTCGCGTGTCGAGCTTCGACTACCTCGGATCACTGACCCTGATGCCGGTCGGACTGGCAGCCGTCGGACCGCTAGCGACAGAGGTCGGCGTCCGTACCACGGCCGTAGGCGCCTCCGTCGTCACCGCCACGGTCTGCCTGGCCGTCGCCCTCTCGGGAGGGCTGCGGCGCCTGCGCCCCGCTGAATGAGGCTCAGGACTCCAGCTCATCGAGCAGCTGCTCACGGGTGCGCCATCCGACCGGAGGTACGGCGACGCGCACCAGGTGCGTCGGGGAGCCGTCCGCGGTCGGCACCGCCGCGTCCACGGTGAGCACCTGCCAGCCCTCCTGCTGCCACTCGGCGCAGATCCGGTCGACCTCGCCCCGGTTACCGACGAGGGTGATGGCGCGCTGCGCCCACTGGGGCTCAGGAACGACGACCGAGGCGGTCCTGCGGCGGCGAAGCACTCCGGAAGCCTGCCTCGCTGCGCGCTCCACAAACCCGGCCGAGGTCAGGTCCACCCGTTCGGAGCAGTGACCAGCGACGCGTCGACGTCGGCCACGGTCGCGCAGCCCGCGAGGCCCATGACGTGGGCGAGGTCGTCGGCGACGGCGCGCAGGCAGGTCTCGACACCCGCGGAACCGCCCGACGCGAGGCCCCAGAGGACCGGCTTGCCCAGGAGCACGGCATCGGCGCCGAGCGCGAGGGCGACCAGGAGGTCGAGACCGCTGCGGATGGCGCCGTCGACGAGGACCGGTGCGCGACCGGCCACCGCGTCGACGACCTCGGACAGGGCCGCTGCGGTCGAGACGGTGCGACCGAGCTGCCGGCCGCCGTGGTTGCTGACGACGAGGCCGGCGGCGCCTGCGTCGAGGCAGGCCTCGGCATCGTCGCGGCGCAGGACGCCCTTGACGAGCACGGGCAGGCCGGTCCGGGTCGTGAGCCAGTCGATGTCCTGCAGGGTGGCGGGGGCCTGGTCCAGGTCGCCGAGAGGCGCGCGACGGGCCGTCCCGAGGTAGGGGGTGTCCCCCGTCAGGACGACTGCCGTGGCACCGAGGTCACGGGCCCTCAGGCAGGCATCCAGGGTGATCGCCCTGTCCTGCAGGACGTAAGCCTGCCACCAGCCGGTGCCCTCGAACGGGACGGACGCACGCATCGACCAGACCATGAGCGAACCGGCCGCCGCGGCACCTGCCGCAGTCGCCCTCTCGGCATCGGGGTGCACGCGGTCGTGGAAGGCAGTCGGGCCCACCAGTACGGGGGCGGCGACCGCCGTACCCAGGACCGTGGCTGTCGTCGTCACGGAGGAGACGTCGCGAAGGACGTGCGGTCGGAAGCGGTACGAGGACCAGCCGCCTGCGGCACCGGGCTGGTCGGTCCCGTCGTCGATCCAGGTCAGGACCGCTGGGTCGACCAGCTCTCTCGCGCGCGCCTCCTGGGCGGCTAGCAGCGGGTGCACGTGCGCAGGCTAGACACGGAGCCAGGCCGCGGTGCCGGGGGGCAGGGTCTGCTCCACCTCACCGCTGGCGATGAGCAGCTGCCCGTCGGGCAGGGCCACTCCCTGTGCACCCGTGTTGAGCACGACGAGCACGTCCCCCCTGCGGAAGGCGAGCACGCCCGGGCCGAGGTCGAGCCACGTGACCTCACGAGGCAGCGTGCTGCGCAGCTCGCGCCGCAGCGCCAGGGCCGCGCGGTAGAGCAGCAGGGTGGGCGGCTCGGAGGCGACGTTGCGGGTGCGCGCCTGGTCCCCCAGCGGCAGCCACGGCGTCCCGCTCGTGAACCCGTGGCCGGGGGGCTCGGAGGTCCAGGGGAACGGCGTGCGGCACCCGTCACGACCGAGCTCGGTGCCCCCGGACCGGAGCCAGACCGGGTCCTGGCGCGCCTCGGGTGGGACGTCGTCCTGCTCGAGGCCGAGCTCCTCCCCCTCGTAGAGGTACGGCGACCCCGGCAGGCCGAGCAGGGTGAGTGTCGCGGCTCGGGCCCTGGCCTGCCCCTCGGGCCCCCGCCCGTAGCGCGTGGCGTGCCGCACGACGTCGTGGTTGGACAGGACCCAGGTCGGGCCGGCGCCCTCGACGTCGAAGGCCGCCAGGGACGCCTCGATGAGCGTCCGCCACGTCTCGGCGTCCAGAGCAGCGGTCAGCAGCGGGAAGTTGAAGGCCTGGTGCAGCCGGTCCGGTCCGACGAAGCGGGCCACCCGGTCGAGTTGCGGGAGGAACACCTCGCCGACCAGGACGCGGTCGTCGTACTCGTCGGCGATCTGCCGCCACCGGCGGTAGACGTCGACGACCTCTGGCTGGTCCCACGCGTGCGGCATCTGCGCGGAGTGGAAGGGCGACACGTCACGGGGCAGCCCCGGCGGGCTGTCCGCGAGGTCGGCCTGCTTGTAGAGGCCGTGCGCCACGTCGATGCGGAAGCCGTCGACACCGCGGTCCAGCCAGAACCGCAGGATTCGCTCCCAGTCCGCGTGCACGTCCGGGTGACGCCAGTTGAGGTCCGGCTGCCCGTCGTCGAACAGGTGCAGGTACCACTGGCCGTCGGGCACCTGCGTCCA
>JAODNF010000120.1 GCA_025464915.1 Frankiales bacterium
TCAGCACCTTCGTCAGCGTCGTGGCCAGGCTCCCTGACTGCCAGGTCGCAAGGGTCGCGGCCCGGGAGAGCACCGGCCCCATCCGGTTGTCGGAGGTGGTGAAGCGGACCCCCTTGCGGGCCAGGTAGGTCCGCAGCTTCGTGAGGACCGGGGTGGCGGGGTCGGCGAGGTAGCTCGCGTCGTGCCGCCAGGCGTTGCCGTCGACGGCCATCGCCGACAGCGGCCCGCTCTCCTCGGGCACCCACTAGGTCTTCCAGCCGGTGCCTCGCCGAGCCCGGTCGTACCTGGTGTCGTCGACGACCAGGTGCCCGCTGACGGTGGTGATGCCGGTCGCGGCGAACGAGCGGGCGAGAGCGTCGAGCTGGGCGCTCGTGAAGTAGGGGTCGCCGGACGCCACGAGGTAGACGTCGCCGCGGAGCAGGGCGCCGTAGCGGGTGCCGGCAGACCGCAGGTCGGTGTGCTGCCGGTATGTCGGTCCGAGCAGCAGCAGGGCCGACTCGGCGGTCAGCAGCTTCTCGGTGGAGGCGGGTGGCAGCTGAGCCGTCGAGCCGCGGCGGTCGACGGCGCCCAGCCCGTCGACGTCGACGGCCACGCCGACCGAGCGGGCGGTCGAACCGCCGAGGGCGGCCTCGACCTGGGCACGCAAGGTGGACGCCGACTGGGCGTGGGCGGTGCCGCCGCCCAGGACGGCGAGGAGGGCGGCGAGGGGAAGGACGAGCAGGCGGCGCATGCGACTCCGAGCAGGCTGAAGCGGCTGGTCAGGACTCTGCAGTCTGCAGCAGCTTCCTGAGAGCGAGGACGGCGTCGATCGTCGCGTCCCCGTCGTTCGCCTGCAGGGCGAGCAAGGCAACTGTCTCGTCGTCGTGCAGCTCGAGCTGTGCCCAGGAGGCGCCCCGAGGCAGGTCGACCGAGACCACGACCCCCCACGGGAAGTACCGCTCCCCCAGGACGTTGCGCACCCGGATGCCGCCGGCGTCGGCCCGCACCCGGAAGCGGGTGAACGCGACCAGCCCCGCCGCCAGCAGCAGACCGAAGACGAAGAACGAGACCTGGTCGCCGACGCCGACGTCGTCGCCCCCCTCGGGCAGCAGGAGGGCAAGCACGCCGAACGCGACGACCACGAGAGCGGTGGCCGTCCAGCAGACCCTGGCCAGGCGTCGGGGGCGGACCTCGATCACGCGTCCACCCGCTGCCGGGACAGCCCGCTGATGCCGACGGCCACCAGGGTGAGGCCGACGGTCACCGCGGTCACGGCGCTGATCCCCCGGTCGAGGTCGAGCAGGACCCCGCCGATCAGCTGTCCGGCCGTCGTGGACAGCCCGAGTCGCAGCACGCCGAGGGTGCCGACGGTGACGGCGGCCATCGCGATGAAGGCGCAGCCGATCAGGCCGCCGAAGTAGAGCCACGGCTCGTGCGGCCAGCGATCCGCGTGCACGTCGAAGACCACTGCCTTGACCGTCAGGGCGAGGAGCAGGCCGGTCGTGCCCACGATGAAGTTGACGAAGGTCGCGACGGTCGCATCGGTCGCCGCGCGGACCCGGCCGTTGACCGCCTGCTGCAACGAGATGAGTCCACCCGCCAGCACCACCAGGGCGATGAGCAGCGGGCTCGCGGCACGCAGCCCTTCGCGGGCGGACAGGCCGATCGCGAACAGGCATAGCGCGGCGCCACCGAGCCGGCCGGGCGTGAGCGGCCGGCTGCCGCCGGGCCCGAGACCGGCGCGGTCGACGAGCAGCGCCGCGACCGTCGTCCCGCTGACCAGGCCCACGGTCAGCAGGGCGATCCCGATCTTGGGTGCGGCGGTGGCGCCGACCGCGACGAGGGTGGCTCCGCAGAGGCCACCGAGCCGCGACCACCACGGCACCTGCGTGAGTCGGCTCAGGGCGTCGAGGCGCCGCAGCACGAGCACGGATATGAGCAACAGGCCGGAGCCGAAGGAGACGACGGCGGCGAGGAGCGGGTCGTGCAGGTCGGCCCCCAGCTCGCCGTTGAGGCGCTGCTGCAGGGCGACGAAGCCGCCGGAGACGACCGCAGCGGCGAGCGCGACGTTCCGCTTCACTCCACGATCTTGGCGATGGGCAGCTCGAGGATGTCCCGCGCGCCGGCCGCCTTGAGGGCAGGAATGAGGGTGTTGACGCCCTTCTTCGGCACGACCGTCTCGAGGGCCTTCATGTCGTCGTGGGCGAGCGACATGACGGTGGGCGACGCCATCGACGGCAGCGCGGCGACGACCGCCTCGAGCTGGGCCGTGGGCACGTTGAGCTTGAGCAGGACGTGCCCGCGGGCCCGCAGCGCGCCCTGGATGAGGACCAGCAGGTCCTCCATCGCGGCCCGCTTCTCCGGGTTCTCGTAGGCCTCGCGGTTGGCGATCAGCTCGGTGCGGCTGGTGAGCAGCGTCTCGATGATCTTCAGGCCGGCCTTGCGGAGGCTGGACCCGGTCTCGGTGAGGTCGACGATCGCATCCACGATGTCCGGGATCTTGGCCTCGGTCGCGCCGTGGCTGGTGAACACCTTCGCCTTGACGCCCCTTTCCTCGAGGAACCGGCGCGTCGTCTCGGGCATCTCGGTCGAGATGCGGACCCCGTCCGGCAGGTCGGCGGCCGACTCCCATGGCGACTCCTTCGGCACGGCCAGCACGACGGACACGACCGCCTCGCCCGCGCGGCCGCCACCGATCTCGCCGAGGGACACGACATCGGCGTTGGTCTCGGTGATCCAGTCCCGGCCGGAGATGCCGAGGTCGAAGATGCCCTGCTCCACGTAGGTCGGGATCTCCTGCGGGCGCAGGAACCGGACCTTGTCGATGCGCGGGTCGTCGACCTTCGCGTGGTAGTCGCGGTCGCCGCCCCGGATCACGGTGAGGTCGGCGGAGCTGAACAGCTCCAGGACCTGCTTCTCGAGGCTTCCCTTGGGGAGGACGACGGCGAGCATCTAGAGCGTTCCTGTCTTGAGGTTCTTGAGGACTCGGGCGGTGTCGAGGGCGGCGAGGACCGCCTCCCGGCCCTTGTCCTCGGAGGAGTCGGGCAGGCCGGCCCGGTCGAGCGCCTGCTCCACGGAGTCCGTGGTGAGGACACCGTTGCCAACCGGGGTGTGGCTGTCGAGCGAGATACGGGTGAGCCCGTAGGTGACAGCGTCGCAGACGTACTCGAAGTGCGGCGTGCCGCCCCTCACCACCACGCCGAGCGCGACGACCGCGTCGTGCGTCGACGCGAGGCACTGCACGACGACGGGGAGCTCGACGGCGCCGGCGACCCGGACGACGGTCGGCTCGTCGACGCCGCACTCGTCGGCGGTGCGGAGGGCAGACGCGAGCAGCGCCTGGGTGATCTCGGTGTGCCAGCGGGTCGCCACGACCGCGAGGCTCAGGCCCTTGGCGTCGAAGGGACCAGCGCCCGGCCGGCCCTCGCCGCTCATTCGGGGCCCCCGGCGCGTCGTGAGCGCAGCGAGCGACGTGTTGGGGTGATCACGCCGAGCCGATCGCGTCGTCGGTGCTGCCCTCG
>JAODNF010000166.1 GCA_025464915.1 Frankiales bacterium
ACGGCTCGGTGCTCGCGTCCCTGACCCGCTGGCTGAAGCGGCGCGGCATCACGCGCGTCGACGTCGAGAGCGACGAAAGCCCCCGGAGCCGCCGCGCCGCGGAGGCAATGGGGGTCGATTCCGCGGCGCGGCCGCAGGCCATCGTGATCACCGGCACCTGGGAGTCGGCTGAGGCGGCCCTGCGGGAGCTCGGCCGGGCCGTGCCAGAGGGCGGCGTCTACCTCGCGCCCTGGCTGATGACCGGACCGATCCTCACGTCGTACGCCACCACCGCTCCGCTGGTCGTCCTCCCGTTCGACCCGCACGGGACCCAGGCCGAGCGGTATGCCGCCGGCCTGCCCGCGGGGGAGACGCCGACCGCCGCCGGGTTCCGCGCCTGGGGCGGCAGCGACGACGAGCCGCAGGTCTGGGCGACCAGCCCGGCGAGCATCTTCCCGACCGACCTCGGACACGACCACGCCGCCGGCCGCGGGTGGTTCCCCGGCGGTGCCCTCGTGGCCATCGCGCGGCTGTAGAGGCTTCACCCGCCGTTCAGCAGGGACGGCGCCCGCCACGGCGAACAGTGCAGGCGTGCGTCTCGTCGCTGTTTCACTCCTCGTGCTCGCCTGCCTGAGCCCGGCCTCGGCCCATGCGCTCGAGCCCGTCCCCGGCGAGTGGCTGGCGGGCGACCTGCACGTGCACACCTGCTACTCGCACGACGTCTACTGCGGCCCGAACGACGACAACACCGGCCCGGACGAGTTCTACACCGCGGGCGGGAACGTCCGGGAGCGGTTCCTCGAGGCGTCCGCCAAGGGCCTCGACTACCTCGCGATCACCGACCACCAGCGGGTGGACGGGATCGACGACCCCGGCTTCGGGCAGTACGGCGTGGTCGGCGTGCCCGGCTACGAGAACTCCATCGGTGGCCACGCGCAGATGCTCGGGGCGCGCCGCATCTACCCGCACCAGGACAACAGCTCGCAGCAGATCAACGCGATGGCGAACGCGCTGCGCCGCGACGGCGGCCTGTTCCAGGCCAACCATCCGGCGGACGACGTCGGCCGCCAGCTCACGAGCTGCAGCGACCTGCGCGGGATGATGTGGCCCTACGGCTACGGCGTGAAGGTCGACTCCGTCGAGGTCTGGAACACCAACCACTACCTGCAGACCCCGCTGCCCGCGGCCGCCGGCAACGACGACGCGATCTTCTGGTGGGAGTGCCTGCTGTCCCGCGGCGAGCACGTCGCGGCCACCGGCGGCGGCGACTCGCACTGGCTGTCGGTCACGGCCGTGCAGGGCGTCGGCAACCCCACCACGTGGGTCTTCTCCAAGGCGCGTACGGCGAAAGCGGTCCTGGACGGCGTGCGCGCGGGTCACACGTCGATCTCGCTCGAGCCTCCGTCGGAGGGCGGCCTGCGGCTGGTGCTCGAGGCCGACAGGAACCACGACGGCGTCTACGAGTCGATGCAGGGCGACACTGTCCCGCCCGGCACGCCGGTGCGGGTGCGCGCCGTCGGCGAGCCCGGGTCTGGCCTGGTCCGGGTCCGCGCGAACGGCAAGGACCTGGTCAGTGACGCCGTGCTGACCCCCGGCGGGCACGTCGACCTGGTCGCCCCGAAGCAGCGCGGCTGGCTGTGGGCGTCTCTCTACGCGCCGGACGCCCAGCAGGTCCGCGCGCAGTACTGCGACGGCGTCATCGGCGCCAAGAGCACCTACTGCCGCTACGAGATCGGCATGCTCGCGATGACCTCGGCCCTCTACCTCGGCTGACCCGCCGGCTGAGCGTGGATCTGGGTCCGTCCCGTGAACGAGCGGAGCCAACCTCGAGGCGAGGCTTGGGCTTGCGGAATTCCGATGCCTTCCAGGGCCCGGTGCCGGACAGCGCAAGCCCGAGCGACGGCGAGGAAGCGGGCTCCGGGAGGCACCCTCGGTGATCTTCACCCTGTTGGGTCACCAGATCGGGGCATTCGGGCGTCGACAACACGTGCATGAGCCATGCGTGCCCGGTAGGCCACCCGTCCGCTGAGGGCATGAAGTGCTGCCCGCTGTGCGGGCGCAAGTACGTCAAGGAAGAGCTGGTCGTCCTCCCCCCGACCAAGGAGGAGGTCCTCACCGAGTGGCGTGCGAAGCGCCGCGCGGCGAAGTCGGCTGCCGCTGCGCTGGCGACGGCCGAGACGACCGAGACTGCGACGCCCGCGGAGACGGTGATCCCGGCAGCCCGAGCGTCCAGGGACGATGCCGAGGACGCCGGCGCGATCGAGGCGGTCAGCGACTCCGAGAGCACCACCTGGACGCACGCGCCGATCGAGCTGGCGCCCAAGCTGCTCTCGGTCGGCGCGATCGCGATGTTCGTCAGCGCCTTCGCTCTCGGTGAGAGCGTGATGGCCCTCAACCTGATCGGCTGAGCGCTCCGCTCCGCACGTCAGTGGCAGGCCCTGCTGCTGACCAGTGAGGTCTTCGAGTCGTACCAGGCGACGGACTTGGCCAGCCCCGCAAGCTTGAAGCAGAAGTGGTCGGCGTCGGCAGCCACGACGGTGAGCGTGACGCCCTTCGTCGACCGGTAGCCCTGCGCGAGCAGACCCGGCATCCCGACGTAGGTGTTCGACTCCGCGAACGCGGCTGCCTCGGCCTGCGCGGCATTGGTGGCGACGGCCTTGAGCTCGATGTTGGCGGCGGCGACGATCGGCTTGTTGACCGTCGTGGCGACCGCCTTCTGGGTGTGGTGGATCGCCGGGAGCACGACGCCGACGAAGAGCCCGACCGCGGCCACCGCTGCAACGGCCAGGCCTGCCGGCTTCGCGTACTGCGCCAGTGCTCTCGGGGGCGGTCCGGCGGCTGCAGCGGCGGCGACGGGATCGGCGGGCGGCATCCAGCCGGCGGGCCGGAAGCCGGGCGCCTCGACGACCGGCTCCGGCACGCCCGGGGGCAGCGCGATGGCTGCACCGGCGGTGAGGTGGCTTCCTGCCGGGCTCGGCGCGACGGTCACGGGCACGACAGGCGTGGGGGCGGCCGGCTGGGCAGGGACGAGAGGGGCGGAAGGAGCGCTCTGCGCGGCGAGCGCGGCGATCCCGCCGGGGTGCTCGGCGGCGGCCACCCAGGCGTTGCCGGTCCACCACCACTGGCCACCGGGACTGAGCTGAGGTTCCGTCACTCCCTTCACATCGGTGCTCTGCGGGCCTGGCTTGACCTTTCAGCCGCAGCGCGCGACGTCGCTCAGGTTGTCCGTGGTGGAGCTGTACCAGCCGACTTTGCCCAGCAGGGTGAGCTGCAGGCAGAAGCGGCTGCGGTCCGCGTGCAGCACCGCAACCGAGACGCCCTGCGTCGGGGCGAAGCCGTTGGCCCTCAGCCCCGACAGGTCGGCGTAGGTGCCGTGGCTCTGGAAGTACGTCACCTCGGCCGTGGCAGCGGTGCGCGTGTTGGCGACCACCGCGTCGTTGTCCGCCTTGGTCCAGGGCTGCGAGCCACCGGCGCGGGCGTGGTGGGACAGGACGAGCGGCAGCAGGATCGCGAGCAGGATGCCGATTCCGATGAGGATGCCGAAGAACCAGCCGAGGACCCGGCCGACGGCTGACATCGTGCTCCGCGGGTAGCCGAGCTTCGCGCGCTCCTGGTCGGCCTTCTTCGCCACCAGCACTGCTGCGATCTGTCCGATACCGCCGAGCGGCAGGAAGTTGCACAGGATGCTGACCAGGCCGAGCGTGTCGAACGGTGGCTTTCCCGCCGGCGGGGGGACAGCTGGCTGGCTTCCCGGCGGCGCCCAGCCGGAGGCCGGGG
>JAODNF010000202.1 GCA_025464915.1 Frankiales bacterium
CTTCTGCGAGTGGAGACCGTCTGGCGCCCTGAGCAGCCGGTCGACGTGAGGCTCACCCTCGGCCCGCTGTCCCGCGGTCGCAACGACCCGACGCACAAGATCGAGGCGGACGGCTCGTTGTGGCGGACAAGCCTGACCCCGACCGGGCCGGCGACCTACCGGGTCGCGCAGCGCCAGGGCGAGGTGCACGTGCAGGCCTGGGGCGACGGCGCGGAGTGGGTCATCGCCCAGTCGCCCGCGATGCTAGGGCGCGACGACGACTGGACCGGGTTCGTCGCCGGCCACCCGCTGCTCGAGCAGGCCTGGCGCCGGCACCCGGGGCTCCGGCTGCCCAGGACCGCCCTGGTGATGGAGCAGCTCGTCCCCGCGGTGCTCGAGCAGAAGGTCACGGGCAAGGAGGCACGGCAGGCCTACTGCCTGCTCGCGCGGCGGTACGGCAGCGTGGCGCCCGGGCCTGCCCCGGCCGGCATGCGGGTCGTGCCGTCGCCGGACACCTGGCGGCGGATCCCCAGCTGGGAGTGGCACAAGGCGGGCGTGGACCCGCAGCGGATGCGGACCGTGATGGCTGCCTGCCGGGTGGCGGGGCGGCTCGAGGAGACCGTCGCGATGTCCCCTGCCGATGCGCTGACGCGCCTCCGGGCCGTGCCCGGCATCGGTGAGTGGACCGCGGCTGAGGTGGCGCAGCGCGCGCTCGGGGACGCAGATGCGGTGAGCGTCGGCGACTACCACCTGGCTGCCTTCGTCGGGTGGGCGCTGCTCGGCCGGCCGCTCGACGACCCGGGCATGGTCGAGCTGCTCGAGCCCTGGCGGCCGCACCGCCAGCGGGTCGTGCGGCTGATCGAGATCAGCGGCGCGCGAAAGCCCCGCTTCGGGCCGCGGATGACGATCCAAGATCACCGTTCCGTGTGAACACGCGGCTGTTCAGATCTGCTACAAAGGGCTCCGCCTCGCCCGTGGAGCGCCCCCAAGGTTCCGCGGGCGAGGCTCGTTCGTCACGAAGTGTCACTATCTGTCACTATGAGCGCGTGACCTTCGACGACCGCACCGACGCTGCCCTGCTGGCCTATGCCGCGGCGAGCGCGGAGCTCGACGCCGCCACGGACGACGCGCAGCTGCTGCACCTGTCGGACATGTTGGCGCTGGCCGCCCTCAACCTGCGCAAGGCCCTCACGGACGCGGGCTGGAGCGCGCCCGTCCGCACCTCCGCGCCCCAGTAGCCCCGCCGCCTGGCCACGAACGGATACCGCACTTCGAGATTCGGGCCAGAAAGCGAAGTGCTCTAGACACTCACGCCTGGAAGTCAGCGGGTGACGAGGAAGTCGCTCGCGGAGCGGGGCTCGCGAGACCGCGGGGGCTCCGCGGGGTGGCCCACGGCGATGACGCCCAGCGGCTCCCACGGGACGTCGAGCACGTCCTGGACGACGTCGGGGCAGAACAGCGCACTCGAGACCCAGGCGGCACCGAGGCCCTCGGTCGCCAGCTGGATGAGGAAGTTCTCGACGCCTGCGCCGCCGGCCACGACGAACATCCGCTCCTCGGCAGCCTGCCGTCGCGCGTCGGGGTAGTCGTGCGCGCCGTCGCGCACCAGGCACGGCACGACCAGGCAGGGGGCGTCGCGCAGCACGTCGCCGCGGCGCAGCCGCCTCGCGACCGACTCCTCGGTGAAGCCGTCGCCCCGCAGGTCAGCGGCCCAGCGGTCCCGCATCGCGTCGAGGAGCAGCTCGCGGCGCTCCTCGACCAGCACGAACCGCCAGGGGGTCGTGTGGTGCGGAGCCGGTGCCGTCACGGCAGCGGCGACGGCTCGTTCGACCGCCGCCCGGTTGACGGGCGAGTCGGTGAAGGACCGGGTCGTGCGGCGCAGGAAGACGGCCTCGGCGTGCGCTTCGCGGGTGCCGAGGCGGAACATGTCTTCGGCCGAGCTTCGCGTCAGGGCGCGCGCGGGTCGTCCGTCGTCGTCGTAGGACAGCCCGCGTACGACGGCGGCGGCCACCCCGTCCGACTTGCCCTTCACGAGCTCGGCCGCGGACGCGAGTTCGTCGACGACCGCGATCTCCGTGACCTCGAGGACGTGCCCGTGGCTGTCGGTCGTGCCTCGGGCGTCGCGGACGGGGGAGATGCCGGCCACGCCGATCGCCTGGTCGGTCTGGCCGACCCGCCAGGCCCGCCCCATGGTGTCGCTGATGACGACGGCCAGGTCCACGCCGGTGAGATGGCGCAGCCGGTCGCGCAGCGCGCGGGCCGACGCGTCGGGGTCCAGCGGAAGCAGGGCGATCTCGTCGCCACGGACGTTGGAGCCGTCGACGCCGGCCGCGGCCATGACCAACCCGTGCCGGGTCTCGGCGATGGTCGTGAAGGAGCGTCGCGCGACGACCCGGACGGTCTCGTCCTCGATGGCCTTCAGCCGGGTGGCCTCCCGGTCGTCGCCCGCTGGGATCAGCCGGCCCTCGGCCTTGCTGATCACCTTCGAGGTCACGACGACGACATCGCCTGCGGCGTAAGCGAACGCGTCGGCGAGCAGCTGCGCCACGTCGTCGCCGGGGCGGATGTCGGGCAGGCCGACGACGGGGTGGACCTCAAGCAAGGTCGACGGCCGCCCGTGCCATCGCCGCCGTCGCGTCGAGGTCGGTCATGAGGAGCGGCACGGCGCGCACCTCCACGCCGGGCACCGTCACGCCTGCGTCCGTCGTGTCGACGAGCCAGCCGTCGAGGAGGTCGCTGCCGTAGTGCCGCCCGACCGCCTCCGCCGACGTCTCGACCCCGATCGCGGTGAGGCACGCGTCGGCCATGCCGCGCACCGGGGCGCCGCCGATGATCGGGCTGACCCCGACGACGCGCTTGTCGGTCAGGGCCTCGCGGATGCCCTTGACCTGCAGGATCGTGCCGATGCTGACGACCGGGTTCGAGGGCGGCAGCAGCACGAGGTCGGCGGCGTCGATCGCCTCGAGGACGCCGGCTGCCGGCAGCAGGTCGCCGTGGTGCACGAGGGTGATCGCCTGCGCGGGCAGCGCCGCCCGATGCCTGATCCACCACTCCTGGAAGTGGATCGCCTTCTTCGTACCCTCCTCGACGACGGTCACGTGCGTCTCCGCCTGGCTGTCCGACATCGGCAGCAGCGTCGCGCCGGGCTGCCACCGCCCGCAGAGGGAGGCCGTGACCTCGGTGAGCGACATCCCGCCCAGCATGAGCTGCGTCCGGCGCAGGTGGGTCGCGAGGTCGCGGTCGCCGAGGCCGAACCACGCCGTGGGGGAGCCGTAGGCGGCCAGCTCCTCCTTGGCCCGCCAGCTCTCGTCCTGCCGGCCCCAGCCGCGCTCCTCGTCGATGCCCTCGCCGAGCGTGTACATGACGGTGTCGAGGTCCGGGCAGATCCGCAGCCCGTAGAGGGTGGTGTCGTCGCCCGTGTTCACGACGACGGTCAGGTCCGCCTCCGGGTAGGCGCGCTGGACGCCCCGCAGGAAGCGCGCGCCTCCGATGCCGCCCGCCAGGGCCACGATCCGCATGTCCCCATCCTGTCAGCCCGTCACAGGCCTCGGGCCACGCGCTGCGGAGTGCAGGAGATCGGTTCAGGACGAGAGGGTCGGCAGGTGGGGAGCGAGGACAACCGGGCGCGACGAGCGGCGCAGGAGCGGCGTCGTCAGCAGCAACGGCGCGAGCGCGCGTCCCGCTGGCCGGGAGCGGCACCCGTCTGCATCGTCACCGACCCGTCATAGGGTTCGGGGATGGAACAGGTTCCAGGGATGCGGCGGGCGCTGGCGCGCGCCCGCGACGGCAAGCCCCTGGACACCGACGAGGCGACGATCCTGCTGGCCGCCCGCGGCGACGACCTCGCCGAGCTGATGTCGTACGCCGCCCGGGTCCGCGACCAGGGGCGTGCGGGCATCGTGACCTACAGCCGCAAGGTCTTCATCCCGTTGACCCGGCTGTGCCGCGACCGGTGCCACTACTGCACGTTCGCGACGAGCCCGGCGAAGCTGCCCGCGCCCTACCTGTCCATCGACGAGGTCCTCGACATCGCGCGGCAGGGCGCCGAGCTCGGCTGCAAGGAGGCGCTGTTCACCCTCGGCGACCGCCCTGAGGAGCGCTGGCCGGCAGCCCGCGCGTGGCTCGACGAGCAGGGGTACGACGACACGCTGTCCTACGTCCGGGCGGCCGCCGTCGCGGTGCTCGAGGAGACCGGGCTGCTGCCGCACCTCAACCCCGGCGTCATGAGCTGGGCCGAGATGCAGCGCCTCAAGCCGGTCGCCCCGTCCATGGGGATGATGCTCGAGACGACGGCCGACGTGCCCGCGCACAAGGGTTCGCCCGACAAGGTGCCGGCGGTCAGGTTGCGGGTCCTCGAGGACGCCGGTCGGCACGCGATCCCTTTCACCACAGGGGTTCTCGTCGGCATCGGAGAGACGAACAGGGACCGAGCGGAGTCGCTGTTCGCGATCCGGGCGACGCACCGGCGGCACGGTCACGTGCAGGAGGTGATCGTCCAGAACTTCCTCGCCAAGCCCGACACCGCGATGCGGGGCGCCGACGACGCCACCCGCGAGGAGCACCTGGCGACCATCGCAGTGGCCCGGCTGGTCCTCGGCCCCAAGATGCGCGTCCAGGCGCCCCCGAACCTGGCCGAGGTCCCGGACCTGCTGGCCGCGGGCGTCGACGACTTCGGCGGCGTCAGCCCGCTGACACCCGACCACGTGAACCCCGAGCGGCCCTGGCCGCACCTGGACGACCTGGCGGCGGCCAGCGCACGGGAGGGCTTCAGGCTGACGGAGCGGCTCACGGCCCACCCGCCCTACCTGCAGGAGCCGTGGCTCGACCCGCGTCTGGCGAAGCACGTGGAGGCCTTGCGCACGGTGGACGGGCTGGCCAGCGACGTGCTCCCCAAGGGCCTGCCCTGGCAGGAGCCCGACGTCGCGCTCGAGTCCTCCGGACGCACCGACCTGCACGCCACTGTCGACACGACGGGCCGCACCGACGACCGGCGCAGCGACTTCGACGACGTGTACGGCGACTGGACCGCCCTCGAGATCCCCGCGCCCCGACGGATGGACACCGACGTTCGGGCGGCGATGCGCAAGCAGCCCGGCGCGTTCACCGAGAAGGACGTGCTGTCACTGCTCGCCGCTGAGGGCGACGACCTCGAGGCCGTCGTGCGCTGGGCCGACGACGTCCGCCGCGACACCGTCGGCGACGACGTGACGTTCGTGGTGAACCGGAACATCAACTTCACCAACGTCTGCTACACCGGCTGCCGCTTCTGCGCCTTCGCGCAGCGGCGCACCGACGCCGACGCATACTCGCTGAGCCTCGAGGAGGTCGAGCAGCGGGCACGCGAGGCCTGGGACGTCGGGGCGACCGAGATCTGCATGCAGGGCGGCATCGACCCGCAGCTGCCCGGGACGGCGTACCTGGACCTCGCCCGGGCCATCAAGGGCGGCGCTCCCGACCTGCACCTGCACGCCTACTCCCCGATGGAGGTCGTCAACGGGGCCGCCCGGATGGGCGTGAGCATCCGCGAGTTCCTCACCGAGGCGAAGGCGGCGGGGGTCGACTCGCTGCCCGGCACAGCGGCGGAGATCCTCGACGATGAGGTCCGCTGGGTCCTGACGAAGGGCAAGCTGCCGACGTCGCAGTGGATCGAGGTCGTGCAGACCGCGCACTCAGTCGGCCTGCCGACGACCAGCACCATGATGTACGGACACGTCGACGAGCCGCGGCACTGGGCGGCGCACCTGCTGCTGCTGCGGAAGCTGCAGGGCGAGTCGGGCGGGTTCACGGAGTTCGTACCCCTCCCGTTCGTGCACACCAACGCGCCCATCTACCTCGCGGGCATCGCGCGCCCGGGTCCGACGCTGCGCGACAACCGGGCCGTCCACGCCGTCGCGCGGCTCGCCCTGCACGGTTCGATCGACAACATCCAGAGCTCCTGGGTGAAGCTCGGCGTCGAGCAGTGCCACCAGGTCCTCGCCGGAGGGGTCAACGACCTCGGCGGCACGCTGATGGAGGAGACCATCAGCCGGATGGCCGGGTCGGAGCACGGCAGCCGCAAGTCGGTGCTCGAGCTCGAGGCCATGGTCAGCAACGCCGGGCGGACTCCGCGGCAGCGCACGACCGGTTATGGAACGGTCCCAGAGGAGCGCCTGCGGGCCGCGCGCCGCGCACCGCTGCCCGTCCTGCCTTCGTAAACTCCCGGCATGGAGCCCAACGTCCTCTCGCGCCGCATCGAGCAGCTCGCGGCGGAGGCCGGCGACGAACCCGCGGCCTCGCCCGCGACCGGCACGGCGACGCTGGCCGCCGTCCGCGGGGAGATCGCCGCGCTGCGCGCCGACCTGGTCTCGCTGCGCGGTGAGCTGGGCTCGGTGCGCACCGACGTCGACGGGATGGCAGGGCGCCTGACCGGTGCGGTCGCGGCGTCCCGCACCGAGACGGGGACCCTCGCGCGCCGGGTCGCCGACCTCGTGAACCGCGTCGACGTCGTCGGCGGTCGCGTCGAGGACGTCAAGAACGACCTCCCCGTGCTGTCGCGCGAGGTCAAGGACGGCCTCGAGCTCGTCCCGATCCGCACCGGCGCCAAGCTCGACGAGCTGTCCGGCAAGCTCGCCGACTCCGTCGGTACCCGGGTCGAGGCGGTGTCGGCCGAGGTCCGTCGCACGGTCGGCGCCGCGCTCGAGAAGCAGACCGACTCCGCGGCAGCGACCCAGTCGGCGTTCGCGGACGCCCGGTCCTCGCTCGAGTCGCGCCTCGCCGTCCTCGAGGAGTCCCTCGACGCCCTGTCGGAGCGGATGGAGGCGAGCGCGCGTGAGGGCCAGGTCAGCACCCGTGACCAGCTCCGCGACATGGCCGCGACCCTGACCTCGGTCGAGCAGAAGGTCGAGGCCGTCTCCGGCGAGCAGGTCGAGCGCATCGTCGCGCGGCTGCGCGACGTCACCGAGTCGAGGCTGGACAGCCTCACGACGCAGCTGGTCGACGCGACCCGCCAGCGCAACGAGCAGCTGCGCCGCGAGCTGCTCGACGTCCTCACCCGCGCCGGTGCCGAGCAGGAGGCGACGCGCAACCAGGTCGCCATGCTGGTCGAGGCCGTCAAGGACGCCGGACGCGAGCAGGCGATGGCCACGATGGCGGTCGACGCCCGCATCGCCACGGCCCTCGCCGCCGTGCGCGAGGAGATCACCACCGAGCTCGACGACGTCGCCGAGCGGCTCCTCCTGACGGTCTCCGACATGTCGACGGCTCAGGCGGCCCGCGACGAGCAGGTCGCGGCCCGTGGTGACGCGCTGCAGGAGTCGGTCGAGAGCGCCGCCGCGGCCCTGCGCACGCAGACCGTGGCCGCGCTCGACGCCATCCGTGAGGACGTCGCCACCGAAATCGGCACCCTGCGTCCGCGGGTGGAGGAGGTCGTTGCCTCGACCGCGGCCGCCGCCGCGTCCGAGGCCGCGGCGCGTGCCGAGCTGCAGGTCGCCCTCGACGGCGTGCGCGAACGGGTCGCCATCGCCGTCAGCGCCTCCGCCGAGTCCGTCCGGGCCGCCCTGGACGAGTCGTCGGGCACCTTCGCCGAGACCGCCCGCAGCCACCACGAGGCCCTCCTCGACCGGCTCGAGGACCACCACGGCAGCACGTCCAAGCGACTCGCCGACGTCTCGGCGCACGCGCTGTCGAGCGTCGCCGCGACCCGCGACACGGGGGAGCGGCTGGCGGCGCTGACCACCGCCCTGGACGACGTGCGCCGCTCCGTCGAGGCCCTGCAGGGCGACTGGCCGGCCCGCGTCGACCAGGCCAGCGCGGCCGCGAAGGCCGCGACGGACGCCACGCTCACCGATGTGCGCGCCGAGATCCGCAGCCAGCTCGACGCGGTCAT
>JAODNF010000205.1 GCA_025464915.1 Frankiales bacterium
CGGCATCCTCGCCGCGATCGCCATCCCGGTCTTCCTCAACCAGCGCAAGAAGGGCTACGAGGCCTCGGAGAAGTCCGACCTCCGCACCGTTGCGAACGAGATGGAGACCTACTTCACGGACAACCAGTCCTACCCGGCCACCCTGAGCCAGGCGGCTCGGGTCGTCACGATCAGCACCGGCCAGACGGTCACCGTGTCGCAGAACAACACGATCGCCCTTGCCCAGACCGGCAACAGCGGCTTCTGCCTGACCGCCGTGAACAGCAACATCGGTACCACGGTCAACTGGGTCTACGACTCGCTGGGTGGTGGCCTCAAGAAGGGCACCTCGGCTGCGTGCTCGGCGGCCTCGCTCTACGCGTAACACCTGCTTCACCTGCTAGCTAGAACGATCCAACTGCCCCGGGCCTCACGGCCCGGGGCAGTTGGCGTTCCGGAACAGAATCGCGCGTCGCGCTTCACATCGCGTGCGCGGCTGCCGATAACCGACGAAACCTCCGTCAACAGCGGGAGACCATGATGAGGGCACGCGAGCACGACAGGGACGAGGGCGGCTTCACGCTCATCGAGCTCCTGGTGGTCATCATCATCATCGGCATCCTCAGCGCCATCGCGATCCCGATCTTCCTGCGGCAGCGGCAGCGGGCCTACGAAGCAAGTCTCAAGAGCGACCTGAGGACCGTCGCCAATGAGCTGGAGAGCTACCAGTCCGACGACCTCGGCTACCCGCTGCAGTTCGACGGCGCCACGTTGACGGGCTCCTCCGTGATCGGCTCCGGCGTCGCGAGGCTCAGCATCAACAACTCGGTAGACGTGACCTTCAACGCCGCCGCGTCGGGCTACTGCCTCAAGGCCTACAACCCACGCGGCGGCACCGACTGGTACTACATCAGCACTCTCGGCGGGCTGATGCCGCGTTCCACTGCTGCATGCGGGTCGTTCTGACCCATGAACCTCAAGGAAGCGCTCGATCACGTCGATGACCACCGCATGATGGCTGCGACGCGTGCCCGTAGCAAGACCTACGACGACGAGGGCCTGTCCCTCGTCGAGGTGATCGTGGCGATCACCGTCGTCGGCATCGTGATGTCCGCCGCGGCGCTGTTCTTCATCAACGCGCTGAAGAGCACGTCGGGCCAGGGCCAGCGCAACCAGGCGATCTCGGTGGCCCAGCGCTACATGGAGGCCACGTCGGCGACCAAGCCGTCAGAGCTCCTGACCGGCCGCTACAAGGCCACGGTCGACACCTTCCTGGCAGGGCCCCGAGCGGCGACCCTGACGGCGAACGACGTCACGACGTGCCCGTCGCCGGCAGGGACGTGCCCTCTCTACTACGACGCGACGGCAACGAGCTCCTCCACACCGGTTCTTCCTCTGAGCCAGACCTCGACAGTGGCCGGGACGGCGTACACGATCCGCACCTTCGTCGACGGCTGCTACCTCGATACCGCCGGCAGCTGCCTGTCGACGACGTCCTCCGGGGCCCAGACGCTGTACCG
This sequence comes from Frankiales bacterium, assembly GCA_025464915.1. GTDB lineage: Bacteria > Actinomycetota > Actinomycetes > Mycobacteriales > SCTD01 > RYN-111. The sequence continues at coordinate 1,500 of JAODNF010000205.1, forward strand.
CGTGACGGTCGACGTCGCGTGGACGCGAAAGAACGGCGGATCCTGCTCGAACGGCTGCAGCTACGCCATGGCGAGCCTCATCGACTTGCACGGCGATCCGGTGTTCAACACGAACATCTCCACGGTCGACATGCTCTCCATCGTGCCGGTGAACGGCGTAGCGGTGGGCGCCACGAAGACGCTCAACATCAACGGAACCGGGTTCCGGGCAGGGGCGACCGTCTCCATCAGCGGCGCGGGCGGCACGTTCGGGGCGATCGCCACGAACACCGGCAACGTCATCACGGTCCCGTTCACCGGGGGCGCAACTCCCGGCCCGTACAACATCACCGTCGTCAACCCTGATGGCGGCCGCGACACGCTTCCGTATGTCGTCAACCCGCTCCCGAACATCACCGGAACATCGCCTACACCGATCCCGGGCAACACCCCCACGACCGTCACGCTCACGGGGACCGGGTTCCAGAGCGGTCTTTCGATCGCTGCCTCGTCGGGCTCCGTCGCGAACGCGACTTGGGGGTCGGCCACCTCGGCCACGTTCACCTACACGGGACTTCAGCTGGGCGGCACAGTGACGTTCACTCTCACCAACCCGGACGGGGGAGTGGACACCCAGACCGCGACCGTGAGGAGCGCCCCGAGCATCTCCGGCTTCGTGCCAGGTAGCTCAACGGTCGGCTTCCCGAGCTCCGTCACCGTGAACGGCGGCGGTTTCCAGCCTGGCGCCACGGCGAGCATCTCCTCCGGCGGCACTGTGACCGTCACGAGCGTCGCCGCTGACGGCTCCTCGCTGGTCGCGACCATCACAGGTACGACAGTGAACAACAACGCGACGATCACGATCCTCAACCCTGACGGCGGCACGACCTCGAGGAACGGCTTCGTGGTGTCACCCATGACCGTCACCTCGATCAGCCAGTCGACCTTCGCAGCCAGCACGACGACGTCCGGCATCACGCTCAGCGGAACAGGCTTCCGCTCCGGAGCGACGGTCACTCTCTCCTCGGGTGGCACCGCGACTGTCACGTCCGTTGCCGCTAACGGCCAGTCCCTGGTCATGAACGTCACGACAGGGAGCGTCGCCGCGAGCAACATCACCTTCACCGTTCGCAACACGGACTCGACCCAGGGCGTGAGCGGGGCCCTGGCCACGGTCTACGCGATCCCGACGGTGTCCAACAGCAGCGCCACCGGCGCGAACAAGGGGAGCACCAAGAGCGTCACGGTGACGGGCACCAACTTCGTCGCGAACCAGACCAGCATCGTGATCAACGACAGCACCTACGGCGTGATCTACAGCGGGCCTCTCACGGTGGCGAGCTCGACGAGCGGCAGCTTCACGATGCCGGCGTCGTCCAACAAGGGCACCACGTCGCGCACGTTCACCGTGACCGTCGGAAACGTCGCCGTCTCGAACGCCTACCCGGTCAGCTGGACGGTGTCGTGATGATGAAGGCCCTCAGGCGCCGCAGATCCTCCGACCAGGACGGCTTCAGCCTCATCGAGCTGTTGGTCTCCATGGTGATCCTCGCGGTGGTCTTCGCCATCGTCATTGGCGCGACGACCACGATGTACAAGGCGATGCGCAAGCAGTCCGCCGCTTCGGACGCCGTTGATCAGACCCGCAAGGTCGTCTCTGTCTTCGACAAGCAGGTGCGATACGCGAACGCGATCACCGTCGAGGGCTACAACGCCGGGGCTACGGCGCTGTACGTCGAGCTCAAGTCGGGGATCACCGGCGCGCGCCAGACGTGCACCCAGTGGCGCTTCACTGCGGCCTCGAAGACCCTGGAGTACCGCACCTGGCAGCCGATCCTCAACACGGGTGACGTCGTCACGGTCGGTGCTTGGAAGAGCGTGAGCAAAGCGGTGCTGCCGCCCGCGACCGGCACGGTGTTCAAGACCTCCTACCTCACGGCGGCGGACAACGGCACGGCGCCGGCTGGCTTCTACGGGTACACCCAGAACGCTTCTGTGCCCCATGAGGCGCTCCGTGTCAGCTTCATCGCGGCCTTCGGCTCGCCGAAGGCGAAGCAGGCGTCCGACGTCAGCTTCACGGCGCTCAACACGGTCAACTCCTTGGCGCCTGCGTCAGGGACCTGCAACGAGGGTGGACGTCCATGATGCGCCTCCAGCGGCTGGTCGCCGCACGTCGGCTCGCCACAGGCGATGACGGCATGGCCATGGTCCTGGCAATCCTGCTCATCCTGCTCGTCGCCGGTCTGTCGCTGAGCATGGGCGCGCTGGTCATCGCCCAGTCGCGGCCGACGCAGTTCAACCGCAAGAACGCTGCGACCGTCAACGCCGCGAGCACCGGGCTGCAGGTCGGCCTGGACAGGCTCCGAGCCGCAAACGACGGAGCCGGAAACGGTTCGCTGCTTCTGCTGCCCTGCACCGGCGCCAACGACGCGACTCTCGCGCCGAACGGCACGAGCGGCACGGCACCCGGCGTGACGTACACCGGCCCCGTGAGCTCGCTGCCGGGGGCCCTCACCTACCGGGTCAGCATCTCGTACTACACGGCGGACCCGTCGGGCAAGGACCTCGGGTGGCTGCAGTCGAACGCAAAGCCATGCCCGCTTCTCGTGGTACCGACGTTCGCCTACGTCGAGGCGCTGGGCGCCGGAGCCGCTGTCCCGGGCGAGCCCGCCAACCGCGGAAACCGTGGCGTGCATGCCACCTACACCTTCAACGCCGTCAACACGAACGTGACGGGCGGACGGCTCAAGCAGTTCCCGGGAAGCTGGGCGAGCCCGCAGCTGTGCGTCGATGCAGGGAGTGCGACGCCTGCGCCGGGCACGCAGCTGCTGATGCAGCCGTGCCTGGCCCTCGGGACGCCGCAGCAGACCTTCCAGTACCGCACGGACCTGACCCTCTACTTCGGCGGAAACACCGCGTTGAACCTGTGCGCTGAGCAGAGCGGCGGCTACATCAAGCTGCAGACCTGCACCAGCCCCGTCAACACGCCGCAGGCCTCGACGTACAACACGTCAACAGGCACGTACCTGGCGGGTCAGCAGGTCCAGGAGTTCGCCTTCGACGACAACGGGCACTTCGCCGGCGCCAGCAGCAACGGCGGCGTGACGGGCACGTGCATGCAGCCCGAAGGCATCACCACGACCACCAGCCCTGGCGCCAACGCCAAGGTCGCCTTCTTCGCCTGCACGGGCAGCACGCAGTCGCCGGGTGCCTGGGACCCGGACCCCGACGTCGGTGCTGGCAAGGCAGGCGGTAACACGACGGGAATGCCCGGCTCGCCGACGAACCAGTTCGTCAACTACTCGGAGTTCGGCCGCTGCCTGGACATCACGGGGCAGAATGTGAACAACTCCCTCATCGCCTACCCGTGCAAGCAGGCGCCCAACAGCTCGACGCTGACGTACAACCAGGTCTGGAACTACGTGCCCTACGGAAGCACCGGGTACGGCCAGTTCTACACCGTCGGCGTGACGGGCCAGGGCAACTCCGTGACCGGCACGAAGTACTGCCTCAAGGCCCCCTCCACGGGCAACTTGATCCTGACTCCGGTGTGCGCCGCGACGCCGACGGATGACCAGCTCTGGAAGGCGACGGGCAACACCAACGTCTATGCGACGGCCTATCGGCTGATCAGCAAGGCGTCGGTCGTGGCCGACGCCAACAACCCCTACTGCATGTCGGTCGGACCCATCGCCTCGGGTGTGACGCCGGGATCGTCTGACATCATCACTCAGCTCTGCGACGGCAGCCTTGCCCAGAAGTGGAACGCTCCGCCGAACCCGCAGAAGGCCGGTCTGGGCAACCTGATCGAGCAGCAGGGTGGCGGCAGCTGAGGCTGCCTCCCCAGGATCCGCGCCGGCTCCCACTAGCGTTCTGACGATGGACGTCGTGCTCTACGTGCTGGTCGGCCTGCTGGGCCTTGCGATCGGCTCGTTCGCCAACGTGGTCATCTACCGCGTCCCGGCGGGCCAGTCGGTCGTGTCCCCGCCGTCGGCCTGCCCGCAGTGCCACACCGAGATCCTGGCGCGCGACAACGTGCCGGTCCTCGGCTGGCTCGTGTTGCGCGGGAAGTGCCGGCAGTGCAGCAGCCCGATCAGCCCTCGCTACCCGTTGGTGGAGGCGGCGACGGCCGCTCTGTTCGTGCTGATGGCCTGGCGGTTCGGCGCCCACGCAGCTCTCGCGGCCTTCCTGTACCTGGCAGCAACGGGCGTCGTGCTCGCGATGATCGACATCGACACCAAGCGGCTCCCGGACGCGATCGTCAAGCCGTCCTGGGTCGTGGTGGCGGGCCTGCTGACGCTCGCCGCGGCAACCGACGGCAACTGGGACCAGCTGGGGCGGGCGGCCCTCGGCGCTGCTGCCCTCGGCGCGTTCTACTTCGCGCTGTGGTTCGCCTACCCGGCCGGCATGGGGTTCGGAGACGTCAAGCTCGCCCCGATCCTCGGTGCGGCGCTCGGCTGGCTCTCCTGGGGTGCCGTGGCCGTCGGCGCGTTCACTGGGTTCCTGCTGGGCGGGGTGTTCGGGATCGCTCTCATCGCGATGGGTCGCGGTGGACGCAAGTCCAAGGTGCCGTTCGGACCCTTCATGCTGCTCGGCACACTCATCGGGGTGCTCGCGGGCGGCGACATTGCACATGCGTACCTGACGTCCACGGGCGCGGCGTAGGGCGGAGTAGCAACCCTGCTGTGCCAACCGGCGCAGCCGGTTCACTCCAATGACTCAAGCCATCGCCTAGTACGGCCGAAACCACTCTCGACAGCCGGTTCAGCCGAACCGGACCTCGCGACCACGGTCGCACATCGAGGGGACGAGCAGTGGCAAGCAGAGTCGTAGGTCTCGACATCGGGACGTCTGGCGTGCGTGCGGCTGAGCTGACGACGGGTAAGGGCTCCAACACGCTGGAGCGCTTCGGCCAGGTCGCGCTCCCCGCAGGTGCGGTCCGGGACGGCGAGATCGTCGACACGGACGCCGTGGCCGAGGCCATCAAGCAGCTGTGGTCGCAGGCGAAGTTCAGCACGAAGAAGGTCGTGGTCGGCGTCGCGAACCAGAAGGTCGTGGTCCGGCAGGTCGACATCCCCTGGATGCCGGCGAACGAGCTCAAGAAGGCACTCGCCTTCCAGGTCCAGGACTACGTGCCCATGCCGGTCGACGAGGCCATCCTCGACTTCCACCAGCTGGGCGAGTTCACGAACGAGAGCGGCGGTCGGATGCTGCGCATCCTGCTCGTCGCTGCCGCCCGCGACATGGTCGGCGCGGCGGTAGACGCTGTGACCAAGGCCGGCCTCCAGCCGACGATGGTCGACCTGACCTCCTTCGCCGTGATGCGCTCGCTGGTCAGCTTCGACAGCGCGGTCCTCGGCAGCGGCGAGGCCGAGGCGCTCGTCGACGTCGGCGCACACGTCACCAACATCGTCGTGCACGAGGACGGCGTGCCGAAGTTCGTGCGCATCCTGATCCAGGGCGGCGGCGACGTCACGGACGCCGTGGCCGAGCGCCTGGGCGTCCCGGCCGAGCAGGCCGAGGCGATCAAGCAGGAGTCCGGCATGGCCGCCGTCCCCGGCGCCGCCGACCCGACACCTGCCGGCCGGGCCATCGAGTCCGTCGCCAACAGCTTCGTCGAGGAGGTCCGCGGGTCCCTCGACTACTACATGGCCCAGCCCGGTGCCGCGCGCATCGGTCGGGTCGTCGTCTCCGGCGGCGGCTCGCGGCTTCGTGGTCTCACCGACCGCCTGGCCACCGCAACCCGCCTGCCCGTGCAGGCTGCTCGACCTCTGTCCGCTCTGAAGCTCGGCAAGACCGGCCTCACCGACGACCAGCTCGCGTACGTCGAGCCCATGGTCGCGGTGCCCGTGGGTCTCGCCATGGGGGTGTCGTCGTGACCGTCCTGAACACCGAGGCCCGCCTCGGAATGACCACCGGCCAGATGCCGCGCGTCAACCTCCTGCCCCCGGAGATCGCCGAGACGGCGCTCTTCCGCAAGGTCCAGCTGGGGCTGGGGGGTGCCGTGCTCGGTGCCGTCGTCGTCGTGGGCCTGCTGGCCGCTTCGGCCGCCCACGGAGTCAGCACCGCACAGACCAAGCTGGACGGTGAGACGGCGAAGAACAGCAGCCTCAGCAAGGACGTTGCCAGCTACAGCAACGTGACGGCTGTCTACAACGCTGCCGCAGCCGCTCAGCTGCAGCTCACCAACGCCATGGGTCAGGAGGTGCGGTACTCCCAGCTCATGCACGACCTCAGCCTGTCTGTGCCGAGCTCCGTGTGGCTCAAGACCCTCACCTTCAACCAGACGCCGCCCGCGGCGACGGCCGGTGCTGCTGCTGCACCTGGGATCGGCACCGTTGCCTTCACAGGCGTCGGTTTCAGCCATGACGACCTCGCGCTGTGGCTCGAGGCGATGGCCAACCTCAAGACCTACAGCGATCCCTACTTCGCCAGCTCCACGGAGTCTCTCCTGGGCACGAAGAAGATCGTGACCTTCTCGGGAACGATGAACGAGACCGGCAACGCCCTCTCGGGCCGCTACAGCAAGCTCGGAGGCTGATCGTGAAGAAGATGCAGACTTGGATCGCCCTGACCGCGGTCGGCGTCCTGGCGATCCTCGCCGGGGGGTGGTTCCTGCTCGTGTCGCCGAAAAAGGCGCACGCGTCGGACCTGCGTGACCAGGCGGACGCGCAGAGCCGCGCCAACATGGCCCTGCAGAACCAGCTCGCCAGCCTCAAGGCCGCGCAGAAGAACCTGCCGGCGCAGCAGGCCAAGCTCGCTGCGGTGGCCGCCAAGATCCCGGGTACCAGTGCCATGCCCACGCTCGTGCGGGCCCTCAGCGCAGCGGCGGACGATGCCGGCGTCGAGCTCGTCTCGATCACGCCGTCCGCGCCCGCAGCGCTCGCCGCTTCCGCGCCGGCGGCAGGTACGCCGTCGGTGACGACGGCAGCAGCTGGAACGACGACGTCGACGCCTGCCACGGCGACAACGGGCGTGACGCCCAACGCGGCGGCAGGCGCTGCCTCCGTCGGCACGCTGCTGCAGATCCCCGTCAACGTCAGTGTCGTGGGCAGCTACTTCCAGGTGGCGGAGTACCTCGACCGCCTCGAGTCGCTGCAGCGTGCCTTCCGCGTCACCACGCTCAGCCTGACGCCAGGCACCAACCCGCTGAAGCCGAGCGCGTCTCAGCCGACGCAGGAGTCCGGCAAGGTGCTCACGGGCACCATCTCCGGCCTCGTGTTCCAGACCCAGGGCGCCAGCACCGCGACCGCCACGACCGGGAAGTAGGCCCCGATGACCGAGACAATGATGGCTCCCGCAGACCACGAGACCGGCGAGGAGGGCACGAACCGCAAGCCCCTCATCATCGCCGGGTGCGCGGGTGCCGCCCTGCTCCTGCTGGGGGGCGGCTTCCTCCTGCTCAAGGGCGGCGGCAGCGACGCGTCGCTCGCCCCTGTCGTCCAGCACGTCGTCAAGCCCAAGCACGCCGCTCCTGCCAAGACCACGGCCAAGCCGCTCGGCTCGCCCGCCAAGGTCAAGCAGCTGCCGGCCGCGTCGAGCGTGCAGCTGGGGCGCGACCCGTTCGCCGCCCTCTACGTCCAGCCGGTCGCAGCTCCTGCGGGCGCCGCAGCCGGACCGGCCGCCGGTACGGGTACCGGCACCGCGACTGGAACGGGTACCACGACCACCACGACGACCGCCGCGGAGCCCGTCGCTCCCGCCCGGTACGGCTTGACCCTCGTCCGCGTCTACGCCACGGGCAAGGACCGGACGGCTGTCCTCAAGGCCGACGGCGAGAGCCAGCTGGCTCGCGCCGGCAGCACCTTCGGGAAGACGGGTGAGCTTCAGCTGCTCTCCTTCCAGCAGATCTCGCCCGGCAGGTGGAGCGTCGTCATCAAGGTCGGCGACGATGACCCGAAGGACCTGGCGCAGGGCGAGACCATCTCCGTCATGTAGCAGGTGCCGGGCATGAAAGACTGCCCGCATGCTTCGTTGGATCACCGCTGGGGAGTCCCACGGCCCCGCCCTCGTGGCGGTGCTCGAGGGGCTCCCCGCCGGCGTTTCCGTCACCACGCACGACCTCGCCGACGACCTCGCCCGCCGCCGCCTCGGCTACGGCCGCGGGGCACGCATGGCTTTCGAGCAGGACGTCGTCACGTTCCTGGGCGGCGTCCGCCACGGGATCACCCAGGGCGGACCGGTCGCGGTGACCGTCGGGAACACCGAGTGGCCGAAGTGGGAGACGGTGATGTCGGCCGACCCGGTCGACCCGACCCTGCTCGAGGGCCGGGCGCGGAACGCGCCGCTCACCAGGCCCCGGCCCGGGCACGCCGACCTCGTGGGCATGCAGAAGTACGGCTTCGACGACGCGCGGCCCGTCCTCGAGCGCGCCAGCGCCCGTGAGACCGCGGCCAGGGTGGCTCTGGGCCGCGTGGCAAAGCACTTCCTGAGGCAGGCCTACGGCATCGACGTGCTCAGCCACGTGGTCAGCATCGGAGCCGCCGTGGTCGACCCTGGCCGGCTGCCGGAGCCCTCGGACCTCGCAGGGATCGACGAGAGCCCCGTCCGCGTCTTCGACGCGGCGTCGGAGGAGCGGCTGGTCGCCGAGATCGACGCGTGTCACAAGGAGGGCGACACGCTCGGCGGCGTCGTCGAGGTGCTCGCCTACGGGGTGCCGCCGGGCCTCGGGAGCCACGTGCACTGGGACCGGCGCATCGACGCCCGGCTCGCCGCAGCGCTCATGGGGATCCAGGCGATCAAGGGCGTGGAGATCGGCGACGGGTTCGACGTCGCCCGTCGTCGGGGCAGCCAGGTCATGGACGAGATCGTGCGGGGTGACGACGGGCTCACCCGGACCAGCGGGCACCTGGGTGGCACCGAGGGCGGCATGAGCTCCGGCCAGGTGCTGCGCGTGCGGGCCGCGATGAAGCCGATCAGCACCATCCCGCGAGCCCTTCGAACGGTCGACACGGCGACCGGCGAGGAGGCCGTGGCCCACCACCAGCGCTCCGACGTCTGCGCCGTGCCGGCTGCAGGGGTCGTTGCCGAGGCCATGGTCGCCCTCGTCCTGGCCGACCTGGCCCTGGAGAAGTTCGGCGGGGACTCCGTCGAGGAGACGCGCCGCAACTGCGAGAGCTACCTCAAGAGCCTCACGATCCGGTGACCGGCCCTCGGCTCGTCCTCGTCGGCCCGCCCGGCGCGGGCAAGACGACGGTGGGCAGGCTGCTGGCCCAGGAGCTCGACCTGGAGTTCCGGGACACCGACCAGGACATCGAGGCCTCACAGGGTGCGTCCATCGCGGACCTGTTCGTCTACGAGGGGGAGAAGCGGTTCCGCGAGCTCGAGCAGGAAGCGGTGAACCTCGCGTTGCGCGAGTTCGACGGCGTCCTGAGCCTGGGCGGGGGAGCGATCCTGAGCGAGGCCACGAGAGACCTGCTCCGGGGCCACGAGGTGCTGTTCCTCAGTGCCGGCGTCGGCGCCGCTGTCAAGCGCGTCGGCATGGCGCGGGACCGCCCGGTGCTGGCGCTGAACCCCCGCGCCTCCCTCCACGTCCTGCTCGAGCAGCGACTGCCGCTCTACCGCGAGGTCGCGACGTGGGAGATCGTCACGGACGACCTGGCGCCCGACGACGTGGTGAGAGAGGTTCTCAGACAGATCTGAGACCTCCACGTTCACAGGGGGTCCCTGCCGAAAGTGCACGCGCCACTCGTTCGTCCGCGACGCCACGTCTCGAAGGCTGTGAGCGCGAGCCCGAGCGCGGGCATCGCGGCGAAGAAGTCGGTCGTGGTGAAGCTCTCCGGGCGACCGTCGCTCGGCGGTGGCCTGTCTACGGCGCGGGCTGGTCCTCGCTGTCCTCGTCGAACGCCCACGGTGGCTCCTTCCACCGCGGCGGTGCGGCCGGTCGGTCGCTCACGATGACCTTCTTCCGCTCCTACAGCGGCTGCGGTGTGAAGATCGGCTCCCTGTCCGGCCTCGGGCGTGGCACCCACACCGTCAAGGTGACCGTCACGGGGACGCACCCGGCGCCGTCGCACGGCAGCAACGTCGACGTGGACCACCTCGGCGTGAGCTGACGTTCGTGCTTGAAGGAGCCGGGTCCCTCATGGACTCGGCTCCTTCGTCGTTAGGGTCTGAAAGTGACAACACGCATCCGGGTCGGGACGGCGCGTCCGTATGACGTCGTCGTCGGCGAAGGGCTCCTCGGCGAGCTCCCGGCGCTGGTCGCGAAGGCTCAGCGGGTCGCGGTCGTGCACCCGACCGCGCTGCGGGTCACCGGCGAGGCGGTGGCGGAGGACCTGCGCGGCAACGGGTTCGAGGCGCACAGCGTGGAGATCCCGGACGGCGAGCAGGCGAAGGACCTGCAGGTCGCGTCGTACGTCTGGGACGTCCTCGGCAAGGCCGGGTTCACGCGCACCGACGCGGTCGTCTCCGTCGGTGGGGGAGCGACCACCGATCTCGCCGGGTTCGTCGCGGCGACCTGGCTGCGCGGGGTCGACGTCGTGCACGTCCCCACCACGCTGCTCGGCATGGTCGACGCGGCCGTCGGCGGCAAGACGGGCATCAACACCACCGCAGGCAAGAACCTCGTCGGCGCCTTCCACGAGCCCGTAGGGGTCCTCTGCGACCTCACGGCGCTGGAGTCCCTCCCGCGGCACGACCTGGTCTCGGGGCTGGCCGAGGTGATCAAGGTCGGCTTCACGCACGACCCCCGGATCCTCGAGCTGATCGAGGCCGACGGGCCCGACGCCCACCTCCGCGAGCTCGTCGAGCGCGCGATCGCGGTCAAGGCTGGCGTGGTGGCCGCCGACCTGACCGAGCAGGGCGGTCGGGAGACCCTCAACTACGGGCACACGCTCGGGCACGCGATCGAGAAGGTCGAGGACTACCGCTGGCGGCACGGGGCCGCGGTCAGCGTCGGCCTGGTGTTCGCCGCGGAGCTCGCGCGGCTGGCTGGCCGGCTCGACGATGCGACGGCCGCCCGCCACGGCGAGATCCTGCGCAGCGTGGGCCTGCCCACCTCGTACGAGGGGGACTGGGACCGCCTCCGCGCAGCGATGAGCATCGACAAGAAGTCCCGCGGCGACCGGCTGCGGTTCGTCGTCCTGGACGCGCTCGCCAAGCCACGCATCCTGGACGACCCCGACCCGACGCACCTCGTCGCGGCGTGGGAAGAGGTCCGGCGCGAGAAATCGGGGAAGATCGACCTGTGAAGATCCTCGTCCTGAACGGGCCCAACCTCGGCCGGCTCGGCACCCGCGAGCCCGAGGTCTACGGCAGTACGACCTACGCCGAGCTCGTCGCGACCTGCCAGGAGGTCGAGCCGGAGGCGGACGTCCGCCAGACCGACGACGAGGCGACCATGATCGGCTGGCTGCACGAAGCAGCCGACACCGCGACGCCCGTCGTGCTCAACCCGGGGGCCTGGACGCACTACTCGTACGCGCTGCGCGATGCCGCGACCCTCGCACCGGCGGTCATCGAGGTCCACCTGAGCCAGACGTCGGCCCGCGAGGAGTTCCGGCACACCTCCGTCATCTCGCCGGTCGCGAGGGGCACCATCACGGGCCTGGGTGTCGAGGGCTATCGGGCGGCGATCCGCGCGCTGCAGTCCTACTAGTCTGGCGGCATGGCTTCCACGAACGACCTCAAGAACGGCATGGTGCTCCAGCTCGACAACGGGCTGTGGAGCGTCGTGGAGTTCCAGCACGTCAAGCCCGGCAAGGGCGGCGCCTTCGTCCGCACCACGCTGAAGAACGTCGTGAGCGGCAAGGTCGTCGACAAGACGTTCAACGCGGGGACGAAGGTCGACGTGGCGCAGGTCGACAAGCGCGACATGTCCTACCTCTACCTCGAGGGCACCGACTACGTCTTCATGGACAGCGACACCTTCGACCAGGTCTACGTCCCGGAGGCCACACTCGGCGGCGGCAAGGACTTCCTGCTCGAGAGCATGAACGTCGTCGTGGCGATGCACGAGGGTGCGGCGCTCTACGTGGAGCTGCCCGTGTCTGCCGAGTACGTCGTCAGCCACACCGACCCCGGACTGCAGGGTGACCGCTCCACGGGTGGCACCAAGCCCGCCACGCTCGAGACCGGTGCCGAGATCGCCGTCCCGCTCTTCCTCACGACCGGCGAGAAGATCAAGGTGGACACCCGCGACGGGCGCTACCTGGGTCGCGTGAACGACAAGAGCTAGTCGATGAGCGCCGGCGAAGAGCCAGTGACGTAGTGGGAGCCCGCACCAAGGCCCGCAAACGCGCCGTCGACGTCCTGTACGAGGCGGACCAGCGCGGCGTGGACCCGCTGGTCACGCTGAAGGACCGGCTCGCGCAGAGCGACCCGCCCGTGCCCGAGTACTCCGTCACCCTGGTCGAGGGCGTCGTCGCCCGTCGTACCCGCATCGACGAGCTGCTCGAGACCTATGCGCAGGACTGGACCCTCGACCGCTTCCCGGCCGTCGACCTCGCTGTCCTGCGGGTCGGTGCCTTCGAGCTGCTGTGGTGCGACGACGTGCCCGACGCCGTGGCCGTCAGCGAGGCCGTCGACCTCGCCGCCTCGCTGTCCACGGACGACAGCCCGGCCTTCGTCAACGGCCTGCTCGGTCGGCTGATGCAGCTGAAGCCGGCCCTCGGGGTCTGACGCGTCCCTGTGCCTTCGCGTGGACGCGGTCGCTCCTCAAGTTCGGGGCCGTCCTCGTCGACGCTCAACCATGGGTGTTGACTGGGTCCGGCGGCGCCACGTCGTGCTCATCGGCTGGCTCGCATGCTGCTGGACATGGCTGCTCGTGCATGCCGCGACAGACGTTCCCGACGGCGCGGACTGGTTGTGGTTCCGCAAGGGGGCGCAGTGGCTGTTCACGGGACAGGCTCTCGAGAAGCACAAGTACCTTAACGTGGTGCGGACCGGTGGAGGGCTGCACCTCTACGCGCTCCACCCTGAAGTCCAGATCGGCCCGCTCAGCCTCACGGTGACGGCCTTGATCGGCGCCTCTACCTACCTCGCCGCCATCCTGGGAGGCCTGCTGTTCCTGCCCACGATCCGTCTGCTGGAGTCGGCAGCCCTGCATCGCGGCATGCAACCTGACGCCGTGCACAAGAAAGTGCTCGCCGGTGGGTTGCTCCTGGTGCCGGCCTGGGCCTGGGCCTGCGCCTGGTGGCGGCACCTCGACGACCTTCTCGTGGTCTTCTTCGCCGCGCTTGCGTTCTGGGCCATCGCCACCCGGCGTCCGGTGCTGACTGGCGTTGCGCTGGCCGCCGCCGTGGCGGCGAAGCCCACGGCGCTCGTGCTGCTGCCGCTGGCCCTCGTGCTGGTGGGTGCGGAGCGTCGCCGGGCGGTGGCGGCTGCTGTTGTCGGTTGCTGCCTGGTCTGGCTGCCCTTCGTCATCGCTGACCCGCGGACGCTGAAGGCTGGTGCGCCACAGGTGCCTGTGACGATGCGCAGCCCGTTGGTGTCACTCGGCTTCACCTTCGGCGACCACGCCCCGTCCTTCCTCCGCATCGGGCAATTGGCCTTCGCGGCCTTGCTCACGGTGGCCCTGCTGCGCCGAGGCCACTGGTGGTCCGTCCCAGCTGCGGCGTTCGCAGCCCGGCTGCTGTTCGACCCGGGCATGTTCAGCTACTACGGGGTGAGCCTGGTCGCCTTGGCCCTGTTCGCCGACCTGCAGTCTTCGGGCAAGGGCGTCCCCAGGACGGCCCTGAGCTGGCTCGTGATGGTGGCCCCGTTCGCGTACCCCCGCATGCTCTGGCCGCCCCTGCCTGACAGCTGGGTGTCCGCGGGCGTCCTTGTTGGCCTCACGCTCTTGATCCTTGTGCTCACCATGGATCGACCGTGGCCATCGGCTCGGCGCGCGCGGGAGCCAGAGCCGCTCGCCCTGACCGCCTGAACCGGCGGCCCCACGACGACGAAGGCCCACGCCCCCGAGGGGGTGCGG
>JAODNF010000214.1 GCA_025464915.1 Frankiales bacterium
CGGAGTGGGGCCTGCCGACGCACATGGCGCGGCTGTGGATGGACTCCGCAGCGCCGTGCATGCGCCCGGTGGTCGACGCCGAGATCGTGCTGGAGTACGAAGCCGACCTCGGCATCGTCACGTGCGAGATGTGGTCCGCCGGCCGGCGCTTGTTCGGCCTGGACGACTGGGTCGGTTAGCCCAGCTCTGCGGGACGGTCCGTCGCCGCCCACTGCGACCAGGAGCCGGCGTAGAGCCGTCCCTGCGGCAGGTGAAGGTGCTCGGCGACGAGCAGTGCGTGGCAGGCGGTCACGCCCGACCCGCAGTACGACACCCAGCCCTCGCGCAGGTCGGCGTACCGCTCCCGGAGCTCCGGGACCGGCAGCAGCGCGCCGCGGGCGTCCGTGCTCTCGCGGCACGGCAGGCTCTGCGAGCCCGGGATGTGGCCGGGACGCGCGTCGATCGGCTCCATCTCGCCGCGGAAGCGCTCCGCCGGGCGCGCGTCGACGAGCTGCAGGCCCTCGACCTCGTCGATGCCGAGGACCAGCTCTGCCGGCCAGGGCACGGGGGTGAAATGGGCCGGCTCAGGACGTACCTCTCCGTGCTCGACGCTCCCCCGCCAGGCGGTGATGCCGCCGTCGAGCACCGCTGCCCGGTGCCCCGTGACCCGCAGCATCCACACCAGCCGGGCCGCCATCACGCCGTTGTCGTCGTCGTAGCCGATGACCGTGGCGTCGTCGCCGATGCCGGCAGCGCTCATCCCCTCGGCGAAGACCTCCGGCGACGGCATGGGATGCCTGCCGTCCTGCTTCGTGGGCGGCGCCGCCAGGTAGCGGTTCAGGTCGACGAAGACCGCGCCGGGCAGGTGCGCGGCCAGGTAGGCCTCGTGCTCGTCGCGGTCGTCGATGTAGCTGCGGCAGTCGGCCAGCACCGCCTCGGGGTGGTCGGCCAGCCAGGACGCGTCGACGAAGGGAGGCAGCACTCCCTCAGTCTCCAACGTCCGCAGCCGTCCCCTCCGTGAGGGTCAGCAGCTCGTCGAACGAGGTCGGGAAGACGGCGTGCGGGTGACCGGCGGCCGCCCACACCACCGGGTGCTGCTGCAGGGCCACGTCGACCAGCGTCCGCACCGGCGCCGGGTGCCCGACGGGGGCGACGGCCCCGATGGCGTAGCCGGTGTGGGTCCGCACCTCGTCGGCGCCGGCGCGACGCAGCGTCGCCCCGAGGAGCGCACCCACGCGCTCCTCGTCGACGCGGTGGGCCCCGCTGGTCAGCACCAGCAACGGCTCGTCCCCGGTGAGGAACAGCAGGCTGCTCGCGATGGCGCCCACCTCGCACCCGAGAGCGGCAGCCGCGTCCTTGGCGGTGCGGGTGCTGTCAGCGAGGCGGCCGCGGCTCGGTGTCGACGCCGGCGGCGCGCAGGGCCATGAGGAACCGGTCGGTGCCCTTCACGACGTCCAGAACGTGTCGTGCCGCAGGAAGAACGCGGCCCAGTCCTCGTCGGTCATCGAAGAGGTCCGCGCCTTGTCCACGAGGGTCTCGAAGCAATCCTCGCGAGGCGCGCCCGGGGTGAACAGGATGAGCATCGAGGCGGGCGCCTCGCTCGCGTTGCGAAGGCCGTGGATGCCGCCCTCGGCCACGAGCGCGAAGTCGCCGGTGTAGAGCGGCGGTGGGTACGACATCGGCCCATCCTCCCAGCCCGTGCTTCGCACGCTCACGTGCTCTGTCATCCATGCGGTTTGCCCGTCCGGGCAGCGAGCGCGCCTGTTGTTCACAACGACCTAGGCGAGTCGGACGCCCCAGGCCAGGTCGAGCCGCTCCCCGGGTCGCAGGACCACCAGGTCGGTTCCGGTGACGAGGGCGTTCGGCGGCGCGGTCATGGGCTCGACGCCGAGGCCCTGGCGGCGTCGCTCCGGCGCCAGGGTGTCACCGGTGAAGACCTCGAGCCACGGGTACCCCTCGCCTGCCCACAGCTCGAGCACGCGACCGTCCGGCCGCTCGAGCCGGACCACCGGGTCGGGGTCCACGTCGCCGAACGCCTCGTCGACCTGCTGGTCGCCGATCCGGCGGCCGGTGCGGAAGTCGTGGTCGCTGCCCTCGACCGGCTGCAGGTCGAGCGGGATGCCGCGATCGTCGGTCGGCAGGAAGCTGCGGGCCGGGACGGTCAGCACGCAGTCGTCCACGAGGCCGCCGCCCGCCGACAGGTAGGGGTGCGCCCCTGCCGCGACCGGGGCAGCCTCGGTGCCGAGGTTCTCCAGGGCGGTCCGGACCGTCAGCTCGTGCGCGGTCAGCGAGTAGCGCAGGTCGCAGCGCAGCGGGAACGGCCAGCCGGGCTGCGGGTGCAGCCGGAAGCGCAGGTGCACCTGCGCGGGGGCGAGCTCGACGAGCTCCCAGTTGCTCCAGCGGGTGAGGCCGTGGATGGCGTTGCCGGCCGACGGCTCGGTCAGTGGCAGCTGGTGCTCGTCGCCCTGCCACGTCCAACGGCCGCGGTCGACCCGGTTGGGCCAGGGCAGCAGCGTCTGACCTCGACCGCCGTCGCACATCGCGCCCTCGGCGTACCCGTCGAGGACCTCGACGTCGCCGACGGTGAAGGCACGGATGCCACCGCCGACCTCGGTCACGACGGCGCGCGCGTCGCCGGCGGTCAGCACGTGCTGCTGTCCCGAGGGCCGCTCGCTCATCCGCCGATCTCCGACATGGTTCGGGGCGGCGGGACGAAGCCAGGCAGGCCGATGCCGTGACCCGCGCCCTTGCTCGCGACGACGGCGTGCAGCTTGGCCGCGAGGTCCTCGTCGCTCGCGCCACCGCGCAGCAGCGGTCTGAGGTCGTCCTCCTCGCGGCTGAACAGGCAGGCCCGCAGGTGCCCGTCGGCGGTCAGTCGCAGCCGGTCGCAGTCGCCGCAGAACGGCTGCGTGACGCTGGCGATGACGCCGACGCGCGGGCCGCCGCCGTCGAGGACAAAGAGCTCGGCAGGGGCGTGCCCCCGCGCCCCGACCGGCGTCATCTCGTAGGCACCGCGCAGGGTGGCCAGCACCTCCTCGGCGGTGACCAGGTCCGCGCGGTCCCAGGCTCCGTCGGGGCCCAGGGGCATGTGCTCGATGAACCGCAGCTCGACGTCCTCCGCGCGGGCCCAGGCGACGAGGTCCAGCACCTCGTCGTCGTTGATGCCTCGCATCAGCACCGTGTTGACCTTGACCGGCAGCAGGCCGGCCTGCTTCGCCGCCCGGACACCGTCGAGCACGGCCTCGTGGCCACCGCGCCGGGTGAGCATCCGGAAGCGGTCAGGGCGCAGAGTGTCGACGCTGACGTTCACCCGCTGCAGCCCCGCGGCCCGGAGCTCGGGTGCGATCCGGGCGAGCCCCATGCCGTTGGTGGTCAGGGACAGGTCGGGCACGTCGATGGCGGCAACGATGTCGAGCAGGTCCCTGCGCAGCAGCGGCTCTCCCCCGGTGAGGCGGACCTCGGTGATGCCCTGCCAGACCGCCACCCGGACGACCCGGGCGATCTCGTCGGCGGTGAGCACGTCCTGCGCCCACTCCAGGCCCTCCTCCGGCATGCAGTAGGTGCAGCGCAGCTGGCAGCGGTCGGTCAGCGACACCCGCAGGTCGGAGTGCACGCGCCCGAAGGAGTCGGTCAGCACGCGCTCACCCACTCGTCCGTGCCGTCGGCGAACACCTGTCGCTTCCAGACCGGGAGCGTGTGCTTGACCTCCTCGACGAGCCGCGCGCAGACGTCGAAGGCCTCGGCCCGGTGGGCGGTGGCGACGACGGCGACCAGGGCCGCGTCGCCGATCTGCAGCGACCCGGTGCGGTGGGCGACCGACAGGCCGAGCACCTCCTGCCCGAGCTTGTCGGCGATCTCCTGCAGCACCTGCTGCGCGCTCGGGTGCGCCTCGTAGTGCAGCGAGGTGACCTGCCGGCCGCCGTCGGAGTCGCGGACCCGGCCGACGAACGTCACGACCGCACCAGCGGCCGCGAGCGGCAGCTCGAGCGCTGCCGGGTCGAGGGGTTGGTCGGTCACCAACGCCGTCACCACGGGAGGTCCAGCAGCCGTAGGGGGTCGCCCTCGTCGGCGCCCCAGGGCGGGACGACGGCGACGCCGTCGGCGAGGGCCAGGCCGCGCAGCATCATCGACCCGAGGTGGCTCACCGGCGTCGCCCGGCCGTCCTCGAGGCGGACGGGGACGAGCCGGGTGTCGGGATCGCGGCCCTTGTAGGGCTCTGCGGCCACGACCGTCCTCGGAGCCGCAGGCTCGCGACCGGCCAGGGCCTCGAGCACCGGCGCGAGCAGGGTGAGCACGCTGACGAAGGCCGACAGCGGGTTGCCGGGCAGGCCCACGTAGGGCCGGCCGTCCGCGAGCCGCGCCAGGACCATCGGGTGGCCCGGGCGGCAGGCGACGCCGTCGGCGACCACCTCTGCGCCGAGTGCGCGCAGGGCGTCGTGCACGTGGTCGACCGGCCCCGCTGCGGTGCCGCCGGTGCTGACGAGGACGTCGGCGTCGGCGGTCAGCGCGGCGACGGTGGCGTCGAGCTGGTCCGGGACGCGGGTCACGCTGATCACCTGCCCACCGAGGCCGGCTGCCCATCCGGGCAGCTGCAGGCTCAGGCTGTCCCGGACCCGGCCCTCGCCGGGCAGGCCGCGGTCGAGCAGCTCGTCGCCGAGGATCGCGACGGCGACCCTCGGCGGCCGGCGCACGTGGAGCTGGTCGTGCCCGGTGGCGGCTGCGAGGCCCAGCACCGGCGGCGTCACCGGTGTGCCGGAGGGCAGCAGCTCGTCGCCGCGGGCGCACTCATCGGCGACCGGGAGGACGTGGTTGCCCGAGGGCACGTCGCCGCGCAGCAGGTCGTCGACGCTGCCGTCCTCGCGGCGCAGGACCGCGTCCGCGCCCTCCGGGAGCATC
>JAODNF010000222.1 GCA_025464915.1 Frankiales bacterium
GAGCGCGCGGTGCAGCATCGGCCCGCGCCACACGACGGGGGTGTTGTCCTTGGTGAACATCCCGATGCTGATGACCTTCACGCCGTGGGCGGACGGCGGCATGATCATCTGCTCGACCTGGGTCGGCCGGTGCTCGACGCCGAGCATGCGGGGCACGCTGAACCCGTAGACGTCGGCATCGACGACACCGACGCGCAGGCCCTTGGCCGCGAGCGCTGCAGCCAGGTTGACGGTCACGGAGCTCTTGCCGACACCGCCCTTGCCGGAGGCGACGGCGAAGACACGGGTGAGGCTGCCCGGCTGGGCGAACGGGATCTCGCGGGTCGGGTTGTCACCGCGCAGCAGGGTCTGCAGCTCCTGGCGCTGCTCGTTGCTCATGACGTCGAGCTCCACGACGACCGACGTGACGCCCTCGAGCTTCGCGACCGCGTCCGTGACGCGCTGCGTGAGGGTGTCCTTCATCGGGCAGCCGCTGATCGTCAGGTAGACGCCGACGCGTGCGGTGCCGTCGGGGTCGACGGTCGCGCTCTTGAGCATGCCGATCTCGGTGATCGGGCGGCGGATCTCCGGGTCCTCGACGGTGGCGAGGGCCGCGTTCAGCTGGTCTGAGGTGGGGAGCGTCATGGTGCCCCCAGCCTAGTTGCGCCCCGGACCAGCCGAACTTTGCGTGCGCTCGCGACAGGTGGCGCGACAACCACCCACAGAGTTGGCGCGCGCTCTCAGGCGAGCGCGGCGATGGCCTCGGACGTCTCGAGGACGCGCTGAGCGATGTCGCGGTGCAGGTTCTCGACCATCCGGCCGTCGACCGTGACCACGCCGCGGCCGTCGCGCTCCGCCTCGGCGAAGGCGTCGATGACCTTGCGGGCGTGCTCGACCTCCGCCTCGGTCGGTGCCCAGACCTCGTTGCACGGCGCGACCTGCGAGGGGTGGATCAGGGTCTTGCCGTCGAAGCCCAGCTGCTGGCCCTGGCGGCACTCCGCGAGGAAGCCCTGCTCGTCCTTCACGTCGTTGTAGACGCCGTCGAGGATCGTCTTGCCGGCCTCGCGGGCGCCGAGCAGCGCGGTCGCGAGGTGCGCGAGGATGGGCGCGCGGCCGGGGACCATCGCCGCGCGCAGCTCCTTGACCAGGTCGTTGGTGCCCATGACCAGCGCAGAGACCTGCGGGTACGCCGCGATCTGGCGGATCGCGAAGAGCGCGGCGGGCGTCTCGACCATCGCCCACACGGGGGTGTCGCCGGTGACAGCGGTGATCGCGTCGAGGTGCTCCGCGCCGGAGACCTTGGGCACGACGATCGCAGCCGGCTTCGCGGCGGCCGCGGCCTCGAGATCGCCTGCGCCCCAGGGGGTGTCGAGGCCGTTGCAGCGGATCGTCAGGGTCTTGTTGCCGTAGTCGCCGCTGGTCGCGGCGGCCACCGCGTTGCCGCGAGCGGCCTCCTTCGCGTCCGGCGCGACCGCGTCCTCGAGGTCGAAGATGATCGCGTCGGCCGCGATGGTCTTCGCCTTCTCGAGGGCCCGCTCGTTGGACGAGGGCATGTAGAGGACGGAGCGCAGGACGGTCACAGGCCGTACGCCTCCTTGAGGTCGGCGTCACGGGCGGCGAGCTGCTGCGCGAGCTCGAGGACGACCTTGCACTGCTTGTACGTCGCGTCGTCCTGCATCTTGCCGTCGATCATGACGGCACCGCGGCCGTCCTCGCCCATCTCCTCGACGACGCGTCGCGCCCAGGCGACCTCCGCCGGCTCGGGGGAGAAGACCTTCTTCGCGATGTCGATCTGCACCGGGTGCAGCGACCAGGCTCCGACGCAGCCGAGCAGGTAGGCGTTGCGGAACTGGTCCTCGCAGGCGACGGTGTCCTTGATGTCACCGAACGGGCCGTAGTAGGCGTAGATGCCGTTCGAGGCGCAGGCGTCGACCATCCGCGCGACCGTGTAGTGCCACAGGTCCTGCTGGAAGGTGGCCCTGGGCGAGTCCTCGCCGGAAGGGTCCTCGCGCACGAGGTAGCCGGGATGGCCGCCGCCGACCCGGGTCGTCTTCATGCGGCGGTTGGCCGCGAGGTCGGCCGGCCCGAGGCTGATGCCCTGCATGCGTGGCGACGCCGCGCAGATCTCCTCGACGTTGGCGACGCCGCGGGCGGTCTCCAGGATCGCGTGGACCTGCAGCGGCCGGCTGATCCCCGCCTTCGCCTCGAGCTGCGCGAGGAGCCGGTCGACGTAGTGGATGTCCTCGGGGCCCTCGACCTTCGGGACCATGACGACGTCGATCTTCTCGCCCGCCTCGAGCACGAGGGTCGTGAGGTCGTCGAGGATCCACGGGCTGCCCAGGTCGTTGACGCGGGTCCACAGCGCGGCGGGGCCTTCGAAGGACGAGGCGACCTTCACCAGGCCCTCGCGCGCGGCGACCTTGTTGTCGGCCTGGATGGCGTCCTCGAGGTTGCCGAGCAGCAC
This sequence comes from Frankiales bacterium, assembly GCA_025464915.1. Lineage (GTDB taxonomy): Bacteria > Actinomycetota > Actinomycetes > Mycobacteriales > SCTD01 > RYN-111. The sequence continues at coordinate 2,444 of JAODNF010000222.1, forward strand.
GTCGACCTTGGTCGCGATGTCCGGGACCTTCGCGACCATCTTCTCGTTCGACGGGTCGAAGAAGTGGATCATCCGTGACGGCGACCACGGGATCTCGCGGAGGGGAGCAGGGGCTCCGACGGCGAGCGGCTTGAAGAAGTCCTTGGCGTTGCGCACGACAAGACGGTATTCCGTGTTGCACCTGCAAGTAACATGAGGATGTGGTGACGAACACGACAGCCGCCATCACACCCGCGCGCCCACGCGAGGCCCTGAGCGTCCAGGAGCTGGGTGCGTGGCGAGCCTTCCTGCGTGCCCACAGCCACATCAACCGCAAGCTCGAGGCCGAGCTGCTGGCCGAGCACGACCTGCCGCTGGCCTCCTACGACGTCCTGCTGCAGCTCGCGGAGTCCGAGGGCCGCCGGCTGCGGATGACCGAGCTGGCCGATCGCGTGCTCCTCTCGCGCTCCGGCCTCACGCGCCTGGTGGACCGGCTCGAGCGGGACGCGCTCGTCGAGCGGGTGGCCTGCGCGAACGACGCCCGCGGCACCCACGCGGTCCTGACGGAGGCGGGCCTGGACCGGCTGCGATCCGCCGCGCCGACGCACCTGCGGGGGGTGTCCGAGCACGTCACCTCGCGCCTCACACCGCAGGAGCTCGACCAGCTCAAGCTGCTCATGCTCAAGCTCGGGGACGGTTCCAGCGAGCCGC
>JAODNF010000229.1 GCA_025464915.1 Frankiales bacterium
ACCAGTCGATCGAGGCGAAGGAGGGCGTCGCGATCAAGGACGAGAACCAGACCCTCGCCACGATCACGCTGCAGAACTACTTCCGCCTCTACGACAAGCTCTCCGGCATGACGGGTACGGCCGCCACTGAGGCCGCCGAGTTCGACCAGACCTACAAGCTCGGTGTCGTCCCCATCCCGACCAACCGGCCGATGTGCCGCGAGGACGAGCCCGACGTCGTCTACAAGACCGAGGCGGCGAAGTACGACGCCGTCGTCGAGGACATCGCCGAGAAGGTCGAGAAGGGCCAGCCCGTCCTCGTCGGCACCGTGTCCGTCGAGAAGTCCGAGTACCTCAGCCAGCTGCTCCGCAAGCGCGGCATCACGCACGAGGTCCTCAACGCCAAGCAGCACGAGCGCGAGGCCCACATCGTCGCCCAGGCCGGTCGCAAGGGCTCGGACACGGTCGCGACGAACATGGCCGGTCGAGGCACCGACATCATGCTCGGCGGCAACCCGGAGTTCCTCGCCGACCTGGCGCTGCGCGGTCGCGGGCTCTCCCCGGTCGACACCCCCGAGGACTACGAGGCCGCCTGGCCCGCGGCGCTGGAGAAGGCCAAGACAGATGTCGCCGCCGAGCACATCGAGGTCGTCGACGCCGGTGGGCTGTACGTCCTCGGTACCGAGCGCCACGAGTCGCGCCGCATCGACAACCAGCTGCGCGGCCGCTCCGGCCGTCAGGGCGACCCCGGCCTGTCGCGCTTCTACCTCTCGCTCGGCGACGACCTGATGCGGCTGTTCAACGCCGGCGCGGTCGAGGCGATCATGAACCGCCTTAACATCCCCGAAGAGGTCCCGATCGAGTCCAAGATGGTGTCTCGCGCCATCCGGTCGGCGCAGACCCAGGTCGAGGCGCAGAACTTCGAGATCCGCAAGAACGTCCTCAAGTACGACGAGGTCCTGAACCGCCAGCGCACCGTCGTCTACGACGAGCGGCGCAAGATCCTCAACGGTGAGGACCTGCACGAGCAGGTACGCAGCATGGTGGACGACGTCGTCGAGTCCTACGTCTTCGCCGAGTGCGGCGACGCCTACCCGGAGGACTGGGACCTCGAGAAGCTCTGGACCGCGCTCAAGACCCTCTACCCGGTGGGCATCCCGCTGAAGACGGTCGAGGAGGAGCGCGACTCGCTCTCCGTCGACTACCTCGCCGAGGAGCTCAAGACCGACGCCCAGCAGGCCTACGACAAGCGCGAGTCCTCCCTGGGCGTCGCCGACGACGGCGAGCCGGTCATGCGCGAGCTCGAGCGCCGCGTCCTGCTGTCGGTCGTCGACCGCAAGTGGCGTGAGCACCTCTACGAGATGGACTACCTGCAGGAGGGCATCGGCCTGCGCGCGATGGGCCAGCGCGACCCGCTGGTCGAGTACCAGCGCGAGGGCTTCGACATGTTCGCCGCCATGATGGAGGCCATCAAGGAGGAGTCCGTCGGGTTCCTGTTCAACGTCGAGGTCCAGCTCGAGGAGCCGGTCGCTGCCCCCGAAGAGGCGCTCATCGCCACCGGTCCCGGCGAGGTCGCGGGTGAGGTCGTGGTCGAGCACCTGCTGGCCGAGGCCCCGTCCACCCCCGCCGGTCAGGTCCCCGCCGCCCCCACGGCACCCGCTGCGGCGCCCCCGTCGGTTCCGGACCCCGCACCGTTCGCGCCGACCCCGGTCCTCCAGGAGGCTGCTCCCGCCGAGGCTCCCGCGCCGGCCGTCCAGGTTCCGGCCCCGGTCGTGGAGTCGCCGGCTGCCGAGCTGCCGACCGCGCCCGCGGCCGAGCCGGTGCAGGCCCCGGCGGAGCCCGTCGAGGCTGTTGCACCGCTTCCCGCCGAGACCGTCGCCCCCGAGGCACCGGTCGTCAGCGAGCCGCCCACGGAGACCCCGGTCGCCGCTCCGGAGGCCGGGGCCCCGGCTGCTGCTCCGCCGGCGGAGGCTCCGGCCGCGGAGTCCCCGGCTGCTGCTCCGCCGGCGGAGGCTCCGGCTGCGGAGTTCCCGGCTGCGGCTCCGGCCGCCGAGTCGTCGGCTGCCGCACCGGTCGCGGAGACCCCGGTCCCGCTGGCCACCGCGGCTGCCGAGGTCGTGTCGCCGGCGGCACCGCAGCCCCCGGTCGAGGACACTGCCGCCACGCCGACCGCGGCTCCCGAGGCGACGACCCCGGCCGCCCCGCAGCCGCCGGCCGCGAAGCTGCCGGACTCGTTCGCCCGGCCGAACCAGCCGACGAACCTGTCGTACTCCGGTGGCGGCCAGACCTCCTCCGGCCCGGCCGTCCCTGACCCGCTCACCGGTGAGGTCAAGTCCGGCGGTCCGTCCCGCAACGCGCCCTGCCCCTGCGGCTCCGGCCGCAAGTACAAGCGCTGCCACGGGGACCCGACCAAGCAGTAACCGGTCCGGAGCGCTCCTGGTCATCGCCAAGCGCTGCGGCCCGGGCCTGCCGCCCTCGCGGCAGGCCATCCGGCTCCGGTTCCGCACGACCGGAGCCGGCGTCCGAGCGCGGGTCCGCTGGAACTGCGTGATCAGCCGGAGCCGGCATGACGAGAAATCGGGTCGTAGGGGCGCCCGGGGCGCGATCTAGGGTGGGCGCATGGCGACGCTCCGGGAGTTCCAGGTCACCTTCGACTGCGCCCAGCCCGTGCACGTCGCGCAGTTCTGGTGCGAGGTGCTCGGGTACGGCCTGGCGCCGGATCTGGACAGCGACAGCCCGTGGGCGGCCTGCACCGACCCGACGGGGGTCGGGCCACGGCTGTTCTTCCAGCGGGTGCCCGAGGGCAAGGTCGGGAAGAACAAGGTCCACCTGGACGTCCGGGCCGGCACCGGCCTCGTGGGTGCCGAGCGCCTCGCCACTCTCGAGTCCGAGCAGGCGCGGCTGCAGGCCCTGGGGGCGACGCACCTCTACACGCTCTACGCAGACGAGGAGAACGAGTCCTGCGTCGTCATGCAGGACCTCGAGGGCAACGAGTTCTGCCTCGACTGACAACCGCCGTTCCCGGCCGTCACGAGGACCCAGCCAACCCGGGGCGAGGCCTGTGCTTCCGGGATTCCGGCGCCCCACGTTGGCGCGACCTCCCGACCACGCAAGCCTCAGCGACGGTCGAGAAGCGGGCTACCGACGGCGATCGGCGGTGCCCAGCCGGGCCGTGGGATGAGGCAGAACGGGTGCCCCGCCGGGTCGGCGTAGACGTCGCCCTCGAGCAGGCGGGCACCGAGTGCGACGACGAGCGGGCGGGCGGCGTCGAGGTCGTCGACCATCACGTCGAGGTGGGCCTGCTGGGGGACGGCGGGCGACGGCCAGGTCGGGGCGACGTGGTCCGGGGCGAGCTGGAAGGCGAGCCCGGAGTGCTCCGAGGAGCGCGCGACGACGCAGAAGTCGTCGCTCTCGAAGGTGATCGGCTCACCGAGCACGGCGGACCAGAAGGTCGCGAGGGCGAGTGGATCGCGGCAGTCGACGATGAGGTGGTGCCGGCGCCCCACGGGCGAGGTCACGACATCGTGCCGGCGTAGCCGGCGAGGTGCCTGGTCGCGCTGCCCGTGCTCAGGGCCAGGTGCCAGTCGCATGGGCCCTGGTTGCCGGGGTCGTGCAGGTAGCGGGAGAGCGGCGGCCAGCGCAGGCCGCGGAACACGCGTGCGAGCACCAGCAGCCCGAGCCCCAGGGGGAGCGCGACCACGGACAGCGTGTCGTTCTTGCCGCCCAGTGCGATGACGCCGATCGCGAGCAGGGACGAGCCGACGAGGCGCAAGGGCGTGACGAGCGCGCCGCACAGTCGGATCACGCGCTGAGACTAGAGCCGCTCGAGGATCACCACGTCGACCGCATCACCGGCCGTCTTGCCGATCTGCTTCTGCAGGGCGGCCGTGACGGGGAGCTTGTGGGTGCCGTCGCCGAGAGCCATGAACGAGCTCTGGAAGGCGACCCCGTCCACCGTGCCGCGGACCTTCACCAGCCCCCGGGTGCCGAAGTGTTCCGCGGAGCCGTCCATCACGACGTACGTCCATCCGCCCTGAGCCGGGCTCTTCTGCAGGGTTGCCGTGAAGCGCGTGTCCACCATGTCAGTGTGACGCCGGGCGGCACCGCGAGTCATCGGTGCAGAGGCTGAGCCACGAACGAGGCGAGCAGCGCGCGATCGTGCCGCGTCAGAGGCCGAGGAGCTCGGTGCACCGCCAGCGGCCCTCGAAGCCCTCGAGGCGCAGGGCGAGCGCGCCGAACCGGTTGCCCCGCACCACGGTGGCACAGGCCTCGACGATCCCCTCGGGGCGCTCCTGCACGTGCAGCCCCTTGATGGCCTGCAGGCCGGGGCGGGTGCCGTAGGGCATCGGCCGCTCCTCCATCAGCTCGACCAGGGAGGCGTAGAGCTCCGGGCTGGTGTCGCGGCGCAGCTGCTTGATCGCGCGGACGCCGGAGACCACCTCGAGCACGCCCTGCACCAGGTGCCGGGCGAACAGGTGCGAGGCCGGCAGCGCAGCCGTGGCCGTGCGCTCGCCAGCCAGCCAGGCGTCGTCGTCGACCGGACGCGGCTCCACCGGCGCGGACCGGACCAGCCGCAGCACCGGTGCGTTCGGCTCGTCGTCGTACGGCGGGGCGGAGGCCGGGGCGGGCACCAGTCGCAGCGGGACGGCCGGGCGCTCGAGGGCCGGGAGTGCGGTCATGAGTCGTTCCCCAAGGGTCGTGGCGCCGAGAGCCGGTCGCCGGGATGGATGAGGTCGGGGCGGTCACCCACGACCGAGCGGTTGGCGGCCCACCAGCGCGGCCACTCCTGGGCGACGCGGCTGCTGCTCGCGTGCGGGCCGAGGTCCTCGGCGGCGAGCGACCAGAGCGAGTCGCCGGCCCGCACGACGACCGTGCGGTCGGAACCGACGGGCTCGTCGTGACGGGCGCGCCCCTGCGCAACGGCCGGGTGCGTGAGCCGGGGAACGGCCGGCGCGGTGTGCGC
>JAODNF010000275.1 GCA_025464915.1 Frankiales bacterium
AGTACGAGCGAACGATCGTTCGTAAAAGAAACGCTACCGAGAGCAGAATGAGGCTGTCAAGCGGCGTCCAGGCGGATTCCCGGCGCTACTCTTCCGTCCGACGAACGATCGTTCTTTGACATGATGGCGGAAGGCTGGCTCAATGGTGAGCATGTCCCCCGCCCCCCAGGCCTCCGAGGTCGCGGCCGACCCAGACATCCCGAGGTGGCAGGTCGGGTTCGCTCCCGACGCGCTTCCGGACACGCCCAGCCTCACGCTCGGGCAGCGCAGGGTCCTGCAGGGTTGCGTGCAGCTGTTCGCGGAGCAGGGCTTCTCGGGCAGCTCCGTGCGCGACATCGCTGCTGCTTCAGGGCTGCAGCCGGCCAGCCTCTACAACCACTTCGCGTCCAAGGACGCCATGCTCCACACCCTGATGCTGATCGGCCACGAGCACCACGCCGATCAGATCCTGCGCGCAGTTCTCGCCTCCTCCGGGGCGGCGGAGGAGCAGATGCGCTCCCTGGTCAGCGCCCATGTGCGGGTGCACTGCGAGTACTCGCGGCTCGCTCTCGTCGTCAACCGAGAGGAGGCGTTCCTCGCACCGGACGTGCGTCACCAGATCGCCGCGATCCGCGACCGTTCCGGGAAGATCACCAGCGACATCGTGGAGCGCGGAGCTCGGGCCGGCGCCTTCACCCCAGTGGGGCCGCAGGCCACGATGCTGGCACTGGCCGGTCTCGGACTGGACGCCGCACGCTGGTTTCCCTACCAGAGCGACATCAGCGTGGACGAGCTGGCCAGCAACTACGCCCTGCTCGCTTTGAGGATGCTTGGCGTCCGCTGACCGTCGGCGGGCGCCTGCCAGCTTCGCGGTGTCACACCCGGATCGCCGCGTTCCTCAGCGCACGGTCACGTTGGCCAGGTCCACGGCCCCGCCGAAGGCGAGCGCGGCGTGGGCGTCGGCGACGCGCTTGCCGATCAGCGCCGTTGCCACGCCGTAGTACCGCGGCACCACGATCGCCTCCTCCATCAGCCGCCGGTCCAGCGCCGCCCACCGCATCGCGCTGCCGTCGACCAGGGCCGACCGGACCTGCGCGTCGAAGGACGGGTCGCAGTGCTCGCTGACGTTGTGGTTGTCACGGGCCGTCAGCGCCGCGCAGGTGAACAGCTGCGGCAGGTAGGCCGAGGGCGTCAGCCAGTCCGGTGACCAGGCGTAGCCGGCGAGGTCCGGCGCCTTGGCCCCGATGGTCGGGTAGTACCGCGCCGGCGCGACGGTAGTGACCTTCACGGTGAAGCCCGACGGCGCCAAGGCGGCGACCAGCGCGTCCGCCGTGGCCGTGCTCGAGCTGGGTACGACGGTGGTGACGGCGACGCCGAGCGGGTAACCGGCGTTGGTGAGCATCTGCTTGGCACGCAAGGGATCCCCGGCGTACTTGAGCTTCTTCTGACCGTAGAAGTCGTCGTCGAGGTGCGCGTCCAGGAAGGGTGGAAGGACGTCGGTGGCGAAGTCGCCGACGGCCGCTCCACCGGCAACGGCGCGGGCGGCGGCGAGCGGGTAGGCGACCTCGAACGCCTGCCGGACCTTCACGTCGGAGAACGGCCCCGTCCGGGTGTTCATCGTCGTGAACAGCACCGATCCGTCGAGCCCGTGCAGGACGTGCTGCTTCGGTGCCGTGGTCGTGACCTCGAGCTGGTGCTTGTCGGTGACGGCGAACGCGTCGGTGCCGGAGCCCGCGGCGAGGCGGCGGTCGATGGTCACCCCCTCGAGACCGAGCTCACCGTCGATCTCGTCGGGCTGCGCGCGCACCACCCTGTCGCCGACGTAGGCCTCGTTGCGGACCAGCCGGAAGGACACTCCCGCCTTGAGGTGGTCGACGCGGTAGGGGCCGCTCGCCAGGACTCCCTTGGCCGGCACGGGCGCGAAGGCCGGCAGCGTCGCCACCTGGTCGGCGTCGGCGAACGGCTGCGCGAACGTCAGCACCACGGACGGGCCGGACGCCGTCGCCGTCGCGCCACCCGTCGGGGCGTGCAGGGCGAGCGCGCGGCGGAACCCACGGACCACATCGCCTGGTACGACAGGGGTTCCGTCCTCGTACACCGCGTCCGCGCGGAGGGCGAAGGTCCACGTGCGCCCACCCCGGCTTGACACTCCGGGCGACGAGGCGAGGTCCGGGACGACCGACCTGCCGTCGTCGCCGTAGGTCATGAGTGAGCGGTAGAGCAGCCGGCCGACGTTGCGATCATGCGGTGTGGTGAGCCGCGCAGGGTCGAGCGTGGGGAAGGTGCTCTCGGTGAGCAGGTGCAAGACCCCTGCGGCGCCGACCGGTGCTGTCGACGGCTCCGGCGAGCCCGCCGGTGAGGCACCCGAGGACACCGCGGCGAGCGCCCCGCCGCCCGCGACGAGGGCCACGCCAAGGAGCAGCGCCGCTCCCCGGATCCCTTGTCTCACCGGAACGAACCTACCGGCGTCACCCGGAGCCGGGAGGCCGCCCCGGTCGCCGGTGGCGAGCCTGCCCGGGAAATCACAGACATGTCATTCGTTCACCCGTTTGGCCCTACGGGACCCTCGACCTCTGGTCGAGACAAGGTGCATGACAGCCCTTCCCCCTGCGCAGTCACGATCTGGCTACCTGTCGTGGTGCCTGCTCGAGGACGGCATCCCGTCGACGCTGCTCATCGACCTGCTCGACCCGGAGGGGATGAAGCTCGCCCTCGCCGGCGAGTGCACGCCTGCCGACGTCAGGAGGACGCCGGCTCCCGCTCCTGCACGGCACGTCCGGTCGGCATGAACGCAGCCTGCGACCGCAGGAACACGACGAACAGCAGCACCAGCAGGGCGGCCCGGCCCCAGACCCCGAGGACGAGCGCCTGGTACGGACGGCCGTAGTCCGGCGCGTCCGTGCTGAGGGCGTAGTACCAGCGGAACAGGCCGACGTACATCAGCAGGTCGATGGTCATGTAGGCCGCCCACCAGCCCCAGCGCAGCCGGACCAGGCAGAAGAACGGCAGCAGCCACAGGGCGTACTGCGGGCTGTGCGCCTTGTTGGTCACCATGAACAGCACGAGGATCGCTCCGCAGACCTGCACGAACGGGAAGACCCCCTCGCGCCTCGCCCGGAGCCACCCGACGCCGCAGGCGATCGCCATCCCGGCGAGCAGCAGCACCGGGATGACCGAGTTGAGCGTGTCGACCGACGGCGGCTTCGTGAAGCCCCAGTACCAGACCGAGTTGGCCGTGATGTCGGCCGCGCGCTTCTGCTGGAACGCGTACGGCGCCCACCAGCCGTCCGGCGACACGATGATGAAGTAGCCGTTCACGATCACGCTCGTCCAGACGAAGGCGCCGAGTGCGCCGGCCACGTTCCGGCGCCGGTGCAGCAGGTCCAGAGCGAGCGGTACGACGAACAGCAGGGGCCAGAACTTCAGCCAGCCGCCCACGGCGAGCAGCGCACCAGCCAGGACGAAGCGCTCGCGCCACCAGTAGTAGAAGGCCGCGGTCGTCGCGCAGACGACCAGCAGGTCCCAGTTGTGGAACGAGTACCAGATGAGAGGTGGCGCCAGCGCGTAGAGCAGCGCCCGCCACCGCACCATCCTGGAGAGCATCCAGACCGTGAGGAAGCTGAAGGGCGCGAGCAGCAGGGCCGTGAGCGCGAGGTAGCCGCTGTCGGTGTCCACGAACAGCGCCGGGAACCAGGCGAACAGCCCGGTGAGCACGGGGTACTCGAGGGTGCCGCCGGTCAGGTCGTAGGACCCGTCCTGGTGCGTCACGAGCTTGCCGTGGAGGTAGGGGAACTGGTGCTGGTCGAGGTGCCGGTTCCAGAACAGGACCTGGATGTCGTTGCTGCACAGGTCCTTGTCGCGCTTGGCGTTGTAGTTGTCCACGCCCCCGCAGGGCGCCTTCAGCAGGTAGCCGCAGACCGTGAACACGCCCACCGCCACGAGCAGCACCGCGAGCAGGCGGCGGGCAGCGACGTTCACTCCGCCGACGCTAGCCCGTCCGCGTCACCGTTCCCTGCAGGTCGACGACGATGCCCCCTAGCCGCTGAGCCCGGAGCCAGTCCAGTGCGCCCTGGCCCTTCACGAACGCAGCAGTGGCGGCCACGTCGACCCAGGCCAGCGACGGCCCGGTGACGGTCACGCTCGCGAGCGCGCGGGCAGGCTCACCGGTCCCCGGCTCGACGAGGTGCGCGCCCCGCTCCGCGGTGCCAGACGTCGCGACGGCGAGGTCCGTGCCCTCGATGGTCGTGAGGACCCGCGTGGGGTCGAAGGGGTCGGCGATGCCGACCCGCCACGGGCGTCCGGGTGCGGCCGCACCGGCGAGCTGCATGTCGCCGCCGCCGCTCACCGCGTGGTTCGCGCTGCCGTGCTCGCGCAGGATGCCGCTGGCCCACTCGACCGCCCAGCCCTTCACCAGGCCGCTCGGGTCGAGTCCCCCGGGCAGGTGCGCGGAGAAGGCACCGTCCGTCTCGCGCTCATAGCGCTCGCAGAGCGAGAGCACCTCGTCGACCAGCGGGTCGTGCACGTCCTCGCCACGGCGCAGCCGGCTGACGGCAGAGTCCGGGCGGTAGGTGCTGAACGTCGCGTCGACCTGGTGCAGCCACCCGACGGCGTCAGCGATGGCCTCCGTCCAGTCGCCCTCGTCGGCGACGGCGAAGCTGAAGACGGTCCCCATGCAGTGCTCGACGTGCCGGGTCGGCCGGGCGGCGGTCACCGTCACAGCTTGTCCAGCGCGCTCTGCAGCGAGCCGATGTAGCCCTGGCTGGTGTAGGTGGCGCCGGAGACCATGTCGATGCTCGCGCTGCTCGAGGACACGGCCTCGGAGTTGAGGGTCGGTACCGCGTAGGAGTTGATCTCCTCGTCCTTGGGGTTGCTCTGCGGGTAGACGACCGCCTTCGCGGCGGTGATCTTGCCGTTCGTCACCGTGATCGCGACCTGGACCGGACCCCAGCGGGTGTCGACCGAGTCGCCGGTGACTGTCTTCGTCGACGTGGCCGTGGCGGTCTTGGTCGACGTCGTACCGGCGCTGGCGCTCGCACTGGCGCTCGGTGTGGCGACCGGGCGGTTGACGACGGCCGTGGCCGCTGTGGCGGTGGAGATCGGGTGGGTCTTGAAGGACAGCAGCATCACCAGCCCGGTGACGGTGCTGACGATCGTGAAGACGACGCGCTTCATGGGGTCAGGGCCTCTCTCGGAACTCAGAAGGTGAAGGACTCGTGGTGGATGCGCTGGCGCGGGATGCCCGCTGCGCGCAGCGACGAGACGACTGCCTCGGTCATGCCGTCGGGACCGCAGACGAAGACGTCGTGCCCGGCCAGGTCGGGGACGTTGCGGGTGAGCACCTCGGTGCTGAGCGGGTCACCGCCGAGCTCGGCGCGGGTGCCGGTCACCAGGTGCAGTCGCGCTCCGCGTTGCGCGGCCAGCGCCTCGAGCTCGGCGCGGAAGACCACGTCGTCGGCGCTGCTCGCGCGGTAGACGAGCGTCAGCTCGCCCGGGTCCGCCGGCAGGGTCTGGAACATCGCCCGCAGCGGCGTGATACCGACCCCGCCGGCGACGAGGAGCACCTTGCGCCGGGTACGGCGGGCGGCGGTCATGGCGCCGTAGGGCCCCTCGGTCACGACCCGCGTCCCGGGCGTCAGGGCCGCGAGTGCACGGCTGTGCGAGCCAAGGTCCTTGACCGTGATCCGCAGCTTGTCCGGGTGCACCGGCGCCGAGAGCGAGTACGGCGACGACACCCACCACAGGTCCTTGGTGAGGAAGCGGAAGCGGAAGAACTGCCCCGCCTCCGCGTGCAGCTCGTCGAGGTGCAGACCGTGGAGCACGACGCTCACGGTGTCGGCGGACTCGCGCACCACGCGGTCTACGCGCAGCTGGTGGCGCCTCGCCTGCCGGACCGGCGTGGCGAACCGGTACCAGAGGATCGCGCCACCGACCGCCGCGTAGAGCAGGCTCCACGCCCACCGCGCCGTCGGGTTGCTCATGAACTCGGCGCCCGTCGCGAACTGGTGGCTGAAGGCGAGGGCGATCGCCAGGTAGGTGTAGAGGTGCAGGTAGAACCAGGTCTCGTACCTCATGCGCCTGCGGGCAGCACGGGCCGAGGTGATGCCGACCCCGACGAGCAGCAGCCCGGCGACGGTCCCCATCAGGACGTCGGGGTAGCTGAGCAGCAGCGTCTTGCCCTCGGCGACCGGGTTGGTGTGCGCGGCAACCGCGTAGCCCCAGGTGATGAGCAGGCCGTGGGCGACGACGAGCGAGACGGCGTACCGCCCGCCCATCGCGTGCCACCTCGCCAGCCGGTCGGCGCCGATCCCCCGCTCCAGCGGCGGCATCCTCGCCATCAGGGCCACGAGCACGACCATCGCGTAGCCCGCGAGCAGGCCGGTGATGCGACCTGCGTTGGTGAGCCAGTCGCCCAGCCCCGACACCGAGGGCGTGTTCTGCCACCAGAGCCCGATGCACCCGACAGCGCCCAGGGCGATCAGGCCGAGGACGAGTCCAGGGCGCGCCTGGCTGCGGGCGGGAGCCGCCGCGGAGGCGTCGGGAGCAAGGGCCGTAGGAGGCTCGGCGAGGACGGTCACGCACACAGAGTCGGACGCCGACCCCCAGAGGCTGCTGTGCCCTGGCTGGGGGATGGCTGTGAGCCCTGCTGGCGGTGGCAGGTCCTCCCCGTTGTCACGAGTGCTCACTTTCCTTACCCCGCAGCCGGAACGCATTGCCCGCAGGTCTCCGGGTAGCGGGGCGGACAACGCATCCGGCGTCTGAAGGAGCTCTGCAGTGACAACACCCCTTTCCGCACCGTCCACCACAGCTACGGCCGCCGACGAGGCGGTCAAGGTCGGTTCGACCACAACCTCCGCGGCGAGCGACGTCGCAGGGGCCGCCGCGCACTCGGGTGCCGAGGTGGCCGGCGTCGCGAAGGAGCAGACCGCACAGGTCCTCGGCGAGAGCATCGACCAGGCGAAGGACCTCGCGGGCAGCGTCGCCTCGACCGTGCAGGACCAGCTGAAGACCCAGACGGAGCGGGTCGGCGAGCAGCTGTCCAAGCTGAGCAGCCAGCTCACCGACGGCGACACCTCCGGCGTGGTCGGCCAGGTAATGACCGAGGCCGGGCAGCGGCTGCGCGGTCTCGCCGAGCACGTGCAGCAGGCCGGCCCCGAGGGGGTGCTGCAAGACCTGCGCAGCTATGCCAGGCGCAGTCCCGGTTCGTTCCTCCTCGGTGCAGCCGCAGCCGGGCTCGTGACCGGTCGGCTCGTCAAGGGGATCCAGGGGTCCTCGAACGGCTCGAGCTCCGCCGGCCGCGGCCGGGCGGCGGGCGCCGCGGACTTCGGAGGGTCCACGACCGTCCCTCCGCTGACGCCTCCGATCACCACGGCGACTCCCCCGCCGGTCGCTCCGGACCCGTACCCCCCGACCACCGTGATGGGCGCCGTCGTACCGGGAGGCACCCAGTGACCCGGCCGACCACCCCGTACCCGTCCGAGTCCGGCACTCCGCCCGTGGGTGACGCCTCCGTCGGACAGCTGATCGGCGAGCTGGCGAGCGACCTGTCCACGCTGCTCCGGCAGGAGATGGAGCTGGCCAAGGCCGAGCTGAAGCAGGAGGTCTCCAAGGCTGGGAAGGGCGCCGGGCTGCTGGGCGGCGCCGGCTATGCCGGCCTGATGCTCGGCATCTGCGCCTCGCTCACGCTGATCTTCCTGCTCGACCTGGCGATGCCGCTCTGGATCGCCGCCCTGCTCGTCACCCTCGCGTGGGCGGCTGCCGGGTTCGTCATGTTCCAGAGCGGCCGCAAGCAGATCAAGACCGTGCACCCCACCCCGACCCAGACGGTCGACAGCATCAAGGAGACGTTCTGATGACCACCCGTCAGCCCGAGCAGATCCGTGCCGACATCGACCGGACCCGCGCCGAGATGCAGGCCGACGCCGATCGCCTCACCGAGAAGGTCACGCCGTCCAAGGTCGTCGAGCGCAAGGTCGAGGGCGTGAGGAGCGGCCTGTCCAACGCCAAGGACAAGGTGCTCGGCGTCGCCTCCGACGCCGGCAGCAGTGTGAGTGGCGGCGCCTCCTCGGTGGGGTCTTCCGTCGGGTCCGTCGGCTCCAGCGTCGGCGATGCCGCGGGCTCGGCCAAGGAGGCCGTCACCTCGGCGCCGGCGATCGCCAGGCAGCAGACGTCCGGCAGCCCGCTGATCGCCGCAGCGGTGGCGTTCGGGGTCGGCTACCTGGTGTCAGCGCTGCTGCCCTCGTCCGCGAAGGAGCAGCAGCTCGCCGCGCAGGCGAAGGACACGGTCGCGGAGCCGCTCAAGGAGACGCTGAAGCAGTCCGCGGGGGAGATCAAGGACGAGTTGGTCCCGCAGGCCACCGACGCCGCCAACGCGGTCAGGGAGGCCGGGACGTCGGCGGCCCAGACCGTCAAGGAGACGGCGACGGGCGCGGCCGACGACGTGAAGCAGACCGCGACCGAGGCTGCCGGCACCGTCAAGGAGCAGGCTGCCGACAGCGCGCAGCAGGTGAAGGACGGCCCGTCCTCGGACCCCTACCCGACGACGTCCGCACCCACGGTGGCCCCGCCGGGGACGCCGGGGATCTGAGGGCTACGGGACCGGACCGCCCGTCTTGGTGTCGAGGCTCTGCGCGTGACGCTCCGTCTCCTTCGCGACAGCGAGGATCTCTGCGGCGAGGGCCAGCAGGCGCGTGGTCAGCTCCGTGACCCGTCCCGCCTTCGCGTCCGTGGAGGTGGCGACATCACGCAGCTGCACGCCGAGACGCTCGAGGGCGGCGGTGCGGTCCCGGGTGTCCATCGCGAGGTCACGGGTCTGCTCGGCGACCTTCAGCTGCTGCTGGGCCAGGTCGCGCGTCTGTCGCGCGATCTCGACCTGCTCGCGCAGGGTGACCAGCTGGGCGCTGATGAGCTGGCGCTGGGCGGAGATGTCGTCGTGGGTGTCCTTGGCTGGACCGGCGGCCGCGGCGGCCAGCCCGCCGACGAGCACGAGGCCGGCGAGCGCGGCGGTGAGGCGGACGGAGGGCAGAGGCATGGCCGAGGGCTACCCGCTCGGCGATCACTGAAGACGACGACTCCGGTGGTATGGCGCACGAGAGGCTCGACCGGATGAGGCGCGTGGATGCCGCGGTGGTCGGGGGTGGTCCTGCCGGGCTGGCCGCCGCGCTCTGGCTCGCCCGCTACCGCCGATCGGTCGTCGTCCTCGACGGGGGCGACCACCGGTCGGACGCGGTCGAGCAGTCCCACGGCTACCTGGGACGCGACCCGCAGCGGCCGGCCGAGCTGCTGGCCCGTGGCCGTGAGGAGCTGCTGGCCTACCCGCACGCCGGCGTCGAGGACGTGCGGGTCGACGCCATCACCCGCGTCGGCGACGGGTTCGAGCTCTGCGGCCTTCACGCGCGCAGGCTGCTCCTCGCCTGCGGCGTCCGGGACGTGCTGCCGGACGTCGCAGGGATCGAGGAGCACTACGGGCGGTCGGTCTTCCACTGCCCGTCCTGCGACGGGTACGAGGCGAGGGACCGAGACATCCTGGTGCTCGGCTGGGACCCGCACGTGGCCGGCTTCGCCGCGACCCTGCTGACCTGGGCGCGGTCCGTGACGGTCGTGACCAACGGCCACGCCTTCCGGGGTGATCAGGTCGAGCCGGGGATCCGTGTGCTCGAGGCCGACGCCGTGCGCTTCCTGGGCGAGCGCGGCGACCTGCGGGGGGTGGAGCTGGACACCGGCGAGGAGGTCAAGACGACGCACGTCTTCTTCTCCGTCGCGCACGCGCCGCGCAACCGGCTCGCCGAGAGCCTCGGCTGCGAGACCGATGCGGACGGGTACGTCGTGGTGGACGACTGCGGACGGACGAGCGTCGAGAACGTCTACGCGGCAGGCGATCTCGTCCCAGGGCTGCAGCTCGTCCAGGTCGCCGCCGCCACGGGGACGGTGGCAGGGGTCGCGGCCGCGACGTCGCTCACAGGCTGACGAGGGACAGCAGGCCGTTCTCCACCACGGTGTCGAGGACGAGGGTGCGATAGCCGACGGTCTCGAACAGCACCGTGATGCGGTCGCCGGCGTACTGCATGACGACGCCCCTGCCCCACTCGACGTGCTCGACGGTGGACTGCAGCCCGAACGGGGAGTCGATGGCCTCCTGCACGGCCGTGGAGGCGCCCGCCAGGCACCGGTCGCAGTTGCCGCACGGCTCGGTGAGCTCCTCGCCGAAGTAGCCGAGCAGGAACTGGCGGCGACAGCCCGTCGTCTCTGCGTACCCGCGCATCATCTCGACCCGCGACCGCTCGACGAGCCGGTGCCGCTCGGCCACCTCGGCCGCGTCGCACGCTGCCCGCGCCGGGTCGGCCTCGCCCGCGACGCTGCCGTCCTCGAGCACCTCGACAGCGCCCGCCTGCTCGAGCAGGTTCACCACGGAGGTGACGCGGGTGGGACTCAGGTGCATCTCCTCGGCGAGCGCCTTGGGAGCCACCGGCCCAGGCGCGTGGGCGATCAGGGCGGCGGCTCTCCGCAGCACGTCGACGTCCGGCGCGCCCGACGCGAAGAACCTCCGCAGACCGAGGTCTGCCTCCCGGTAGAACAGCACCGCGACGGCCGGCTCCCCGTCGCGGCCGGCCCGGCCCATCTCCTGGTAGTAGCTGTCGACGCTGTCCGCGACCTCTGCGTGCACGACGAAGCGGACATCGCTCTTGTCGATGCCCATCCCGAACGCGGTCGTGGCGACGACCACGTCGAGGTCGCCGTCCATGAAGCGCTGCTGCACCTCGTCACGGACCGGCCTCCTCATGCCGGCGTGGTAAGCGGCGCTGCTCAGGCCGAGCTCCGCGAGCGCTGCGGCGTAGCGCTCGGCCGAGGCGCGGGTCGCGGTGTACAGGATCCCAGGCTTCACCTCGCCCATCACCCGGAGCACGACCGCCTCCCGGCGCTGGCCGTCCTCCCGCACGTCCTCGACCAGGAGCTGCAGGTTGGGACGGTCGAAGCCGCGGACGACCTCCAACGGGTCCCGCATGCCCAGGCGTGCCACGATCTCCGCCCGGACCGGCGGTGATGCGGTGGCGGTGAGCGCGAGGACCGGCGGTCGTCCGACCGCGTCGATGACATGGGACAGCCTCAGGTAGTCCGGCCGGAAGTCGTGACCCCAGGAGCACAGGCAGTGCGCCTCGTCGACGACGAGCAGCGCCGGGCCGCCCTGCACCAGCGCCGGCAGCACGTCCCCCGACCCGAGCTGCTCGGGCGCGAGGAAGACGAAGTCGACCGCGGCCTCCCGCACCTGCGCGAGCGCCTCACGCCTCGCGGTCACGGACAGCCCGCTGTTGAGCTGCACCGCGCGCACCCCCGGCCGCGAGCGCAGCGCCTGCACCTGGTCGTGCTGGAGCGCGACCAGCGGGCTGACCACGACGACCATGCCGTCGAGCACGACGCCGGGCACCTGGTAGGTCGCGCTCTTGCCGCTCCCCGTCGGCATGACCGCGAGGACGTCCCGGCCGGCGCCGACCGCCTCCATCGCCTCGAGCTGCCCCGGCCGGAGTCGCTCCCACCCGAAGACGTCCCGCGCGGCGGCGCGCAGCTGCTCGGCTGGCATGCTTCAGCGAGCGCAGGCGAGGAAGGCGGTGGTCATGGCAGCTCCTGAAGACGCGTCGGAACCTCCCCTCGTTGCCGGAGAGCAAACGGTCGTGCTGCACGGCTCGGGCCAGCGGATGGCCAAGCTCGCCGCGCACCAGGCGCCGGGCCACCTGCACGAGGCGTTCTCCGTGCTGCTCCTCGACGGCGACCGGACCCTGCTGCAGAAGCGCGCCGCGTCGAAGTACCACTTCCCCGGTCTCTGGACCAACGCCTGCTGCAGCCACCCGACCTCGACCGACGTGGTCGCCGAGGCCGAGGCGCGACTGATGTTCGAGGTCGGGGTGGAGGCCTCGCTGGAGGTGGTCGGGTCCTTCACCTACCGGGCGACCGACCCTGCGAGCGGCCTGGTCGAGCACGAGCACGACACCGTCCTGGTGGGCCGCACCGCCGCTGCCGGCGACCCCAACCCCGACGAGGTGTCCGAGCTCCGCTGGGTCTCGCTCGCTGAGCTGGACGCTGAGCTCGCCTCCCACCCGGAGGCCTTCACGCCCTGGCTGACCGGCGTGCTCGACTGCGTCCGCGCCCGGCGCTAGCGGGACGGTGTGGCTCCCCCATCTGGACTTGAACCAGAAACCCTTCGATTAACAGTCGAATGCTCTGCCAATTGAGCTATGGGGGATGGCGCGGAAAACGATAGCGCAGCGCGAGACGGGGTAGCCCTGGAACATGAGCAGTCGATTCGAGGAAGAGGGCATCCCGGACCCGGGCGATCTGACACCGGAGCAGGAGGCCACAGGACAGCTGGACCTGACGACGGAGCCACCCCACGACTACCCGCTGGGCGCCGAGGGCTGGGGCACGACGGCAGCCGAGCAGAAGGAGGGCGAGCCGCTCGACGGGAGGCTGGCACGCGAGGTGCCGGACGTCGGCGTCTACCCGACCGAGGAGCCGCGGGACGTCGGGCGCCTCGTGGAGCCGGACGAGGGTGCCCGGTCCGACACCGAGAGCGACCTGATCGGCCGTGACTCCGGCGACACCGCCGGGCTCAGTGCCGAGGAAGCAGCCCTCCACCTCGAGCCCTAGCGGTTAGCGTGGGCGGGGTGCTCCGTCGTGCGCTCGCAGCAGCCTTCTGCTTCGCGCTGCTCGCCGCCCTGCCCGCGGGCGCTGCCGGCGAGCCGACGCAGCGGACCTGGCACGGCAACCAGATCCACCTCTACGGGGCTCAGGGTGCCGGGCGCGACGGGGCGGGCGTCACGGTCGCGGTGCTGGACGGGTGGGTCGACCGGTCGCACCCGGACTTCGAGGGGCGCGCCCTGCCCGGGGCGGACTGCCGCAGCGGGACGTGCAGGGCGGGCCTGACCCGCGAGAACTGCGGCTCCGAGCACGGCACGCACGTGGCCGGGACGGTCGGGGCGTCGAACGTCGGCGTCGCGCCTAAGGTCACGATCCTGCCCGTGCAGGTGCTGTCGAGCGACAGCAAGGGCGAGTGCACCGGCACGCCCGCCGCGGTCGCTGCCGGAATTCGGTACGCGATCGCGCACGGCGCGAAGGTCCTCAACCTGTCGCTGGGGCCCGACAACCCGGGCAGCACCAACTCGATGATCCCCAACGCCGTGCGCGCCGCTGCCGCGGCCGGGGCCGTCGTGGTGTTCTCCGCCGGCAACACCGGCTCGGACATCGCGCAGGACTACCAGGGCAACGCGCTGATCGTCGCGGCGACGGGGCCTTCCGGCGGGCTGGCGACCTACAGCCAGCGCGGCTCCGACGTCGACCTCGCCGCCCCGGGTGGTCAGCCGGACAGCCACGACAACTGCGAGATCGAGTCGTGCGTCCTGTCGCTCTACCCGGGCAACCAGCTGGCCGTGGCGGCAGGCACCTCGATGGCTGCCCCGCACGTCAGCGGGCTCGCGGCGCTGCTGTTCGCCCAGTCCCCCGGTCGGTCGCGGTCGACCGTCATCGCGCGGATCGAGAGCACGGCGCGCCCCCTCGCGGACGCGGGCTACGGCC
>JAODNF010000293.1 GCA_025464915.1 Frankiales bacterium
GGGGCTCGCCGTGGCTGTCGCGCTCGCAGTGGGGCTGGCAGTGGGGCTCGCGGTGGGGCTCGCGGTGGGGCTCGCGGTGGGGCTGGCGGTGGGGCTGGCGGTCGCGGTGGGGGACGGGGTGGGTACGGCGACCGGGGTGCTGGTCAGGTCGATCTCGGCGGCGCTGGTCCACGGACCGCGGTTGCCGGCCTCGGTGAGGGCAGTGAGCCGGACGTAGCGCCCGAGAGCGGCGGGGAACGTGATCGTCTGGCTGCCGCCGGTGTCGATGAGCGTCCCGGTCGCGGCCGTGGTCCAGGCCGCGCCGTTGTCGGACGTCTCGACGCGGAACTGCCCGATGCGGCCGTTCGGACCAGTGTTGAGCGGCCTCGCCGTGAGGATCACGGCGGTCGTGCTCCGCGCCGTCTTGGTGTCGAGCACCACCCAGTGCGGCAGCGGCGCGTTGCCGGCGCTCCACCCGGTGTGCCAGATGGACGTCGCGCTGCCGTCGAGGAGGTTGGCGACCGCACCGTTCTCCCCCGAGAGCTCCTGGCTGTCCGCGGTGGCCGTCCACTGGCTTCGCGGCGCCAGGGTCGGTGAGGCGCTGCCCGTCGGGGACGCCGTGAGGCTGGGCGTCGGGCTCACGGTCGGGGACGCGGTCGGGCTCGCAGTCGAGCTCGCAGTCGGGGACGCAGTCGGGCTCGCGGTCGGGCTGGCAGTCGGGGACCCGGTCGGGCTAGAGGGGGGGCTGGCAGTCGGGGACACGGTCGGGCTAGCGGTCGGGCTAGGGATGGGGCTGGCAGTCGGGCTCGCGGTCGGGGACGCGGTCGGGCTCGTGGTCGGTGACGGGCTCGGGTTCGCGGCGGCCGTGCTGGACAGGTCGAGCTCGGCGCCGCTGGTCCAGGGGCCGCGGTTGCCGGCCTCGGTGAGCGCCGTCAGCCGGACGTAGCGGCCGAGAGTCGCGGGGAAGGTGATGGTCTGGGTGCCGCCGAAGTCGCCGAGCGTCCCGGTCGAGGCGGTCGTCCACGTGCTGCCGTCGACCGACACCTCGACCTTGTACTGCCCGATGCGGCCGTTGGGCCCGGTGTTCGCCGGCCGGGCGGTGACGAGCACCGCGGTGATGCTGCGCTGCGCGAGCGTGTCGAGACGGACCCAGTGCGGCAGCGGTGCGTTGCCCGCGCTCCACCCGGTGTGCCAGATGGTGGCCGGGTTGCCGTCGAGGAGGTTGGCGACCGCCCCGTTCTCGCCCGAGGTCTCCTGGCTGTCGGCTGTCGCGAGCCAGCTGGAGCGCGCCGGCAGGGCCGTGGACGTCGGGCTGGCACTCGGCGAAGCCGTCAGCGACGCGGTCGGGCTTGCGGTCGGCGACGCGGCCTTCGAGGCCGTCGGGCTCACGGTCGGCGCCGCGGTCGGGCTGACCGTCGGCGACGCGGTCGGGCTTGCTGTCGGCGAGGGCGTCGGCGACGCGGTCGGGCTGACGGTCGGCGACACGGTCGGCGAGGCCGACGGGCTGACCGTGGCAGATGCCGACGGGCTCGCGGTGGCAGAGGCGGTGGCAGAGGCGGTGGCAGAGGCGGTGGGGGAGGCGCTGGCCGTACCACTGCCGACGACGAGGTCGAGCTCGGCGGCGTTGGACCAGGGGCCGCGGTTGGCGGACTCGGTCAGGGCCTTCAGCCGGACGTAGCGCGCCATCACGGACGGGAAGGTCGCCGTCTGGGCCGCCGACGAGTCCGGCCAGGTGCCGGCGCCGGCGGGGGTCCAGGTCGTGCCGTCGGTCGAGGTGTCGATCTGGTACTGGCCGATGTTGCCGTTGCGGCCGCCGCTCGGCGGGCGGGGCGTGTAGACGAGGCCGGCCCACGGCTGCACGGCCTTGGTGTCGATGGCGATCCAGTGCGGCAGGGGGGCGCTGCCGTTGTACCAGGCCGTGTGCCAGTAGGTGGTCGTGCTGCCATCGATGGCCGCGGACGCGGGCGCGCTCTCACCAGTGGTCTCCTGGCTGTCCGCCGTGGCGGTCCAGGTCGCCTTGGCGGTGGCGGCGGCGAGGACGAGGGGCGCCGGCACGCGGGCAGCAAGAGGCGCCCTACCCAGCGTCGCGATGACGACAAGGAGGGCCAGGAGAGCCGTCAGGCTCCCCGAGAAAACACGCCAGCGCACGCTGCCAACCCCCTAGGTCCTCATTCTCGCATCGTGGGACCGGTCGACGACGGCCTGTCACCCGCTTGACACAAGCATTTGACACGAAACGGACATCAGTGAGGCATCTGTCACTCCGGGTGCCGGTCGGCGCTGACCCGAACGGGCTAACCGGCCACGACGGCGGCCAGCCGGCCGGCCGTCGCGTCTGCCTCCGCCTGGGTCGGCGCCTCCACCATGACGCGCACGAGGGGCTCGGTGCCCGAGGGCCGCAGCAGCACGCGACCCTCGCCTGCGAAGGCGTCCTCCTCGGCGGCCACGGCGGCGAGGACCTCGGGGGCGGTCGCCCGGGAACGATCGGCGCGGACGTTGACCAGCACCTGCGGCAGCAGCGACACGACGTCCGCGAGCTCGGCCACCGGCCGGCCGCTGGTGACGACCCGGTCCATGACCTGCAGGGCCGTCAGGAGCCCGTCGCCGGTCGTCGCGTGGTCGAGCAGCACGACGTGCCCGCTCTGCTCCCCGCCGAGGCGGTAGCCGTGGTCGAGCATCGCCTCCAGGACGTACCTGTCCCCCACCGCGGTGCGGACGAGGGTGATCCCGGCCTGCTCCATCGCGAGCGCCAGGCCGAGGTTGCTCATCACGGTCGCGACCAGCACGTCCGACGCCGGTAGGCCCGCGTCCCTGCGGGCCAGGGCCAGCAGCCCGAGCACCTGGTCCCCGTTCAGCACGCGACCGGCGGCGTCGACGACGATGCACCGGTCGGCGTCACCGTCGTGCGCGATGCCGAGGTCGGCCCCGTGGGCGACCACGGCCGTGGCAAGGGCCTCCGGGTGGGTCGCCCCGCTCCCGTCGTTGATCCGCTCGCCGTCCGCTTCGCAGTGCAGCGGTACGACGGTGGCGCCCGCCGCCCGGTAGACCTGGGGCGCCAGCACGGAGGCCGCGCCGTTCGCGCCGTCGACGACGACCGTCAGGCCGGCCAGCGGGCCGACGGTCGACAGCAGCGCGGCGGCGTACCCCTCTGCTGTTCCGGTGCGCACGGACCCGCCGCCCGGACCGAGCTCCCCGAGGCCTGCCTCGATGGCGTCCTCCTGCGCGTCCGTGAGCTTGTGCCCACCGGCCGCGAAGAGCTTCAGCCCGTTGTCCGGCGCCGGGTTGTGCGACGCGGACAGCACCAGGCCGAGGTCGGCCTCCCCGGAGGCGACGACGTGCGCGACGGTCGGCGTGGGCACGACCCCGAGCAGCGTGACGTCGGCGCCCGCGGCGGTGAAGCCCTCGACCGCCGCCCGTTCCAGCGCCGGGCCGGAGGGTCGGGTGTCGCGCCCGATGACGACGCGGCCGCCACCGAGCAGCCGCACCGCCGACGCCGCGACCTGGCGAGCCAGGTCCTCGGTGAGGACCTCGCCGAACGCGAGGCCGCGGATCCCGTCCGTGCCGAACAGTCGAGCCATGCAACTCCCTAGGCATGCCGCGAGGCGG
>JAODNF010000301.1 GCA_025464915.1 Frankiales bacterium
CCCGTCGGGCGCCTGGCCGAGCCCGAGGGCCCGCGGCATGAGGCCCGAGAACAGCGAGGCGTGCGACGGCAGCGTCCAGCTCGAAGGGGCGTACGCGGACCGGACGGCGGTGCCGCGGGCTGCGAGGTCGCGCAGCACCGGGGTCGTCCCGGGCGCGGCGCCGTAGGGCTCGGTGGCGTCGGCGCGGGCGGTGTCGAGCACGACGAGCAGGACGTTCGGCCGGTCGCGCACCCGTTCCCTTCCCGTTCTGCGGCATGCTCGTCGCATGCCGGCGGCCTCCACACCTGTCGGCGTGCGTGGGACCTACTGGCCCTCGCTGGACGGCGTCCGAGGGCTGTTCATGCTCTCCATCTTCGCCTACCACGCGCACCCGCAGCTCGTACCGGGTGCCGCGATCTCCGTCGACGCGTTCTTCGTGATGTCGGCGTTCTTGATCACCACCCTGCTGGTCCGCGAGCACGACCGGGCCGGCACGGTGGACCTCAGGGCGTTCTACCGCCGTCGGGTCGTGCGGCTCTTCCCCGCGCAGTGGCTGCTGGTCCCCGTGATCGCCGTCCTCGCGTACCTCGTCATCGGGCCGCCGCACGTCGTCGGGTCTGCGCTGTCGACGCTCTTCTACTACGCGAACTTCCGTTCTGCGGCAGACCCGCGGCAGATGTCGGTGTTCCTCCCGACCTGGTCGCTGTCGACCGAGGAGCAGTTCTACGTCGTCTGGCCGACGGTGCTGCTCCTGCTGCTGCGGCTGCGGGTCCCGGCCCGGGCCCAGGTGGGCCTCGTCGGGGTCGTCCTGGTCGTCGCGACCGGCTGGCTGCAGTGGAGCTTCGACCACGGGACCTCGGAGTCCGCGATCGCGTACCGGCCCGACCTGCGCATCAGCGGAATCCTCATCGGCACCCTGGTCGGACTGCTGTTCGCCTACGACCTCGTGCCGGAGGGCGCCCGGGTCCTCGTCCGTGCAGGCACGCTGCTGGGTACTGCCTGGGTCGTGCTCTACCTCTGGTTCCCGCTGCAGCTGCCGCGTGAGGTGATCATCACGCTCGCCATCGTCGCGGCCTGTGCGGCCTTCGGGTTCCTGGTCCTGCAGCAGGTGCGCTGGCCGGTCCGCGGCTACAGCCTGGTGCTCGAGCAGCCACTGCTCGTGTGGGTCGGCCGGGCGTCGTACGTGCTCTACCTCGTGCACGTACCCGCCCTGCGGATCTCCAGCTCGCTGCTGGGTCACCCGTCGTGGCAGGTGCGGATGCTGGTCGGGGGCGCGATCACGCTCGTCGTGGGTTGGCTGGTGCACGAGAAGGTCGAGAAGCCGGCGCTGCGGTTCAAGAGCGCACGCTCCTCAGCAGCACGGTCCCTAGGATCGACGGGTGCCTGATGCAGCCTCGCTCTACCTCGACCTGCTGCAGAGGGCGCTGACCCGCACCGGCTTCGACGACGAGGTCGTCGCGCCGTTCACGTCCGCGGCGCTGAAGCACCGGGTCGCCCGGCGGCTGCTGGCCGGCAGCGGCGCCGAAGCCGTCGTGCGGCACCGCCCCGATCCGCGGGCCCGTGAGGTGGGCGCCGACCTGCCGTCGTCGGCCGAGACGATGGTCGGCGAGAAGAGGCTCGACAACCTGCGCTTCTGCGTCGAGACGGTGATCCGCGACGGCGTCCCGGGCGACCTCGTCGAGACGGGCGTGTGGCGCGGTGGCGCGAGCATCTTCCTGCGCGGCCTGCTCGCCGCTCACGGCGTCACCGACCGCGTCGTGTGGGTCGCCGACTCCTTCGAGGGGCTGCCCAGGCCGGACGCCGAGCGGTACCCGGCCGACGAGGGAGACGACCACTGGACGCGCCCGGAGCTGGCGATCTCACTGGAGCAGGTGCAGGCCAACTTCGCCCGCTACGGACTGCTGGACGACCAGGTCCGGTTCCTCAAGGGCTGGTTCAAGGACACCCTTGCCACGGCGCCGATCGACACGCTCGCGGTCGCCCGGCTCGACGGTGACCTGTACGAGTCCACGACCGACGCCCTCGTCGCCCTCTGGCCGAAGGTGTCCGTGGGTGGCTTCGTGATCATCGACGACTACGGCGCTATCGAGGCGTGCAAGGCGGCCACCGACGACTTCCGCGCGGCGCACGGCATCGCCGACGAGCTCGTCCAGATCGACTGGACCGGCTGGTTCTGGCGCCGCTCCCCCTGACCCGCGAATGGCTACAGCACTTCGCTTTCCCACCCGAAAAGCGAAGTGCTGTAGCCATTCGCGGTGGGGGTCAGGCGGTGGCCTGGACCTCGAGGCAGAGGCCCGCGACCCACGGGGCCCAGTCGCGGGAGTGGTGGCATTCGGGGTCCTGGCCGCTGACGTCGGTGACGTCGGTGAAGCCCGCCTCGGTCAGCTGGTGCGAGAGCAGCGGGAGGTCGAACAGCAGCCGGTGGTCGGCGAACGTGCCCAGGGCCCCAGCGCTCGAGGCGTCCCAGGGCGCGCGGTCGTAGCCGTACATCGCGGCGAGCACCGGCCAGCGCGCCTCGAGGCCGCCGTCGAGGTAGGCCCGGGCCAGCGCCGTACCGTTCGGCGTGTGGAGGACGAGGCGACCGCCGGGGCGCAGCACGCGGCGCCAGCCGCGCAGCACGTCCTGCAGCCGGCCCGCCGGGACGTGCTCGACCATGTGCACCGCCAGGACCTCGTCGGCCCAGTCGTCGGGCAGCGGCAGCGCGTCGGTGGCGACCAGGTCGAGCTGCGGCAGCCCGGGCAGCGCGTCGACGTGCAGGTAGCCGGGGCGGGGCGAGAAGCCCGAGCCCACCTCGACGCGCCGGTCGCCGGCAGCGGGGAGCGGGGTACGGCGGGCGAGCGCGCGGTCCAGGGCGGAGTCGGTGCGGCCGCCCCGCGCCCACGCCTGTCGCCGGAGCGCCTGGTCGACCCGTCCCATGCCGCACACCCTAGGCAGGGCTGATGCGGGTCCTCGTGCTCGGCAGCACCTACCCGCCCCACGCGCTCGGCGGCTACGAGCTGTCCTGCGACGACGTCATGACCCGCTGGCGGAAGCGCGGGCACTCCGTCGAGGTCCTCACCACGGACCTGCGGGTGCCGGGGGTCGTCGACGTGGACGAGCCGCACGTGCACCGCGACCTGCGCTGGTACTGGGACGACCACCGGCTGCTCACGCCCCCGTGGCCGGCGCGGTTCCGGCTGGAGCGGCACGACCAGGCCGCCCTGGCGAGAGCCCTGGAGCGGAAGCCGGACGTCGTGAGCGTGTGGTCGATGGGCGCGATGCCGCTGCAGCTCGTGACCACGCTGACGAGGTCCGGGATCCCCACCGTGCTGGTCGTCTGCGACGACTGGCTCTGGTACGGCCCGCGCATCGACCCGTGGACCCGGGCCTTCTGCGACCACCCCCGCCGCGCGCGCTGGGCGGAGCGGCTCACCGGCCTGCCGGCCCGGCTGCCGGACGACCTGGGCGAGCGGGTCACCACGGTCTTCGTCAGCGAGCGCACCCGGCAGGCCGCGGAGGACCGCACCCCGTGGACGTTCCCGGGTGCGACGGTGGTCCCCAGCGGCATCGACCTCAGCGACTTCCCCCTCGTTGCAGGTGATCCGCGTCCCTGGCAGGGCCGGCTGCTGTGCGTCGGCCGCCTCGACCCGCGCAAGGGGTTCGCGACCGCGGTGCGGGCGCTGCCCGGACTGCCCGGCTGCTCGCTGCGGATCGTGGGCCGGGCCGACCCCCAGCACCGGCGCGAGCTCGAGGCGATGGGCGGAGCCGTGACCTTCGACGCCGTGCCGCGCTCCGAGCTGAGGCAGGTCTACGGGGCCGCCGACGCGCTGCTGTTCACGTCCACCTGGGAGGAGCCGTTCGGCCTCGTCCCTCTCGAGGCGATGGCGTGTGGCACCCCGGTCGTCGCCGTGCCGAGCGGCGGTGCGGCCGACTACCTCGACGACGAGGTCAACGCGCTGCTGGTGCCGGCCGGGGACGAGGCAGCCCTCGCCGCCGCCGTGCGCCGGCTGGCCGGCGACGAGGGCCTGCGGGCGCGACTCGTGCAGGGTGGTCTCGCCACGGCGGCCCGCTACACGACGGACGTCTACGCGGATGCGCTCGAGAAGGCGCACCTGCGGTGACGACGGTCCTGCACTACCTGCCGCGCTGGCTGCCGACGACCGAGCAGTTCGTCGACCAGCTGCTCCGGCACAGCGCCGCCCGGCCGGTCGTCGCGGTCCGCCGCGGTGTCGTCGACCTGGAAGCGTTCCCGAGAGAGCCGATCGTGCGCCTCGACCGCAGGCTGCGGCTGGTGCCGGCGAGCCAGGAGCGCCGGGCCGTCGCAGCGTCGCTCGCGCTCGCGATCAGGCGCTACCGGGCGGACGTCCTGCACGTGCACTTCGGGTACGAGGTCGAGGGCGTGGTGGGGGCGGCGCGGCGCGCCGGAGTCCCGCTCGTCGTGTCGGTCCACGGCAACGACGTCACGTCGTCGGCCTCGAGGGACAACCCCGCGCTGCGGTACGCACTCGCGGAGGCGGATGCGGTGATCGTGCCGTCGGAGTTCCTCGCCGACCACGCCCGAGCGGCCGGCGCCCGCACGACCAGGGTGCTGCCGAGCGGCGTCGACCTCTCCCAGCTGCGCCCGATCCCCTTCCCCGAGGGCGATCCGCAGGTGGTGTTCGTCGGCCGGCTCGTCGAGAAGAAGGGCCTCGACGTGCTGGCCCGGGCCTGGCCGACGGTCGCAGCGCAGCACCCGGCTGCCCGCCTGCTCGTCCTCGGTGCGGGCCCGGTGCCGCCACCCGAGGGGGCCGAGGTCTGGTCGCCCGAGCCCACCCGCCGGGCCGAGCAGGTGCACGAGGCGCTGGCCAGGGCGTGGCTCGTCGTCACCCCGAGCCGGACGGCGGCCGACGGCGACAGCGAGAGCCTGCTGCTCGTGAACCTGGAGGCCCAGGCGGTCGGTCGCGCGGTCCTGTCGACGCGGCACGGGGGGATCGCCTCCGCCGTCAGCGACAAGACCGCGGTCCTGGTGCCCGAGGCGGACGCGGACGCCCTGGCGGCGGCCCTCTCGGCGCTCCTCGGCGAGCCTGAGCGGTTGCGCGCCATGGGGGCGGCCGGACCTGCCGTGGCCGCCCGGTTCGACGCCGCCCTGTGCGCCCGGCGGGTCGACGATCTCTACGCCGAGCTGCTCGCATGATGCGCGCGGAGGTCGCGGTCACCGAGGTCGATCGCACTGCCGCGTGGGACGGTGCGACGCCGATCGCGACTGTCGTCGTCGCCACCTGCGACCGGGCACCGTGGCTCCCCGGCCTGATCAGATCGCTTGAGCAGCAGGCGATCTCGCTCGAGCTCGTTCTCGTCGACGATGCCTCGCAGGCCCCGGCGAGCCTGCCCTCGACCGACCTGCCGGTGCTCCTGCTGCGCACTCACCGCCGCGCGGGTCCCTCGGCCGCGCGCAACGCGGGAGCGGTGAGACGCCGCACCGGCACCCTGCTGCTGACCGACGACGACTGCCTGCCGGACCCGGGCTGGGCCCAGGCGCATCTCACCGCCCTGCCGGGTCACGGGATCGTGCAAGGAGCGACGTCGCCCGTCGACGACGAGCACGGCCCGTGGGACCGGAGCATCGCGGTCGGTGGCCTGACCGGGCTGTGGGAGACCTGCAACCTCGCCGTCGACGGCCGGGCGTTCGACGACGCCGGGGGGTTCGCCGAGCTCGGCCTGCTCGGGTCGGGCTCGCGCGGCTTCGGGGAGGACGCCGAGCTGGGTGCCCGCATCGCTCGGGTCGCCGGTGGTGCCTTCGCGCCGGGAGCCACGGTGCGGCACCGCTGGATCGCGGGCGACTACCGCGATCACCTGTCCGGCCGGGCCCGGCTCGCGGGGTTCCCCGGCCTGGTCCGGCACGTGCCGGAGCTGCCGCTCGTCGGCGGCCTCGCGCTCTCGCGCCGCACGGTCGTCACCGACGTCGGGCTCCTCGGACTCGCCGCCGCTGTCGTCGTCGCTCCGTGGACGGCACTCGCCGCCGTCCCCTGGGCGGTCCGGTCCTTCAAGGACGCCGGTGACCGACCCGGTCGCCCGAGGCCCGTCCGCGCGGGGCAGCTCGCCCTCGCCGACGTCGTCGGCGCCGCCGCCCTGCTGCGCGGCAGCGCGAGGGCTCGCAGGCCGGTCCTCTAGGTTCGACACCCATGAGCCCCCTGCGCCGCAGCGCCGCAGCTGCCGTCCGTGCGCGGGGGCCGCTCCTGCTCACGACCGGTCACCGCGCGGCGCGGGTCGCGTTCGTGGCTCGAGCCAAGGCGGCGGCCGCCCTGCAGGACAGCCACCTGGTGCTCGACGTCGCCGACGACGCGGTGATCTCGCCGGGGGCGCTCGTCGAGGTGTGGCCGCACACCCGCACCACCGTCAGCATCGGCAGCGGCGTGGTCCTGGGCCGGGGCTCCCTGCTGAGCCTGCGCGGCGGGACGCTGGTTGTCGGCGCGGGCACCCAGGTCCGCCGGCTCGTGACCCTGCAGGTGACCGGCGACCTGACCGTCGGCGCCGGGGTCGTGCTCTCGACCGGACTGGTCGTCCACTGCGCCGACCACGTCGACATCGGCGACCTGACCATCATCGGCGAGCACTCGACGATCGCGGACTCCGCCCACCGCCGCACCGCCCCGGGAGTGCCGGTGCACCACGCCAGCCGCACCGCGCCGGTGCGGATCGGCAGCAACTGCTGGCTCGGTGCGTCGGTCGTGGTCGCGTCCGGCGTGACGATCGGCGACCAGTGCTTCGTGGGCGCCCACTCCGTCGTGACCAAGGACGTCGAGGCAGGCTGGCTGGTCGCAGGCATCCCGGCGAAGCCGGTCCGCTTCCTGGACGAGGAGTGACGTCAGCCGAGCAGGCGGCCGCGCCAGCGCGCGGCCAGGGCGACCGCGTGCACGGGAGCAAGCTGCCTGCGACGCAAGGGATCCCCGTCCGCCGCGACCAGCTCGACCGCACGCCCGAGCGGCACGCGCAGTCCCGGCTCCTGCCACCACGGCACCTCGCCCAGCGCCCGCCAGCCAGACCCGAGCCGGCGGAGCAGCGCCCAGGTGCCGCGCAGGTCCGTCCGCGGCTCGTGCACGACCACAGCGCCCTCGGCGAGCACCACGCGCATCCCCGCCCGCAGTGCCCGCTGCCCGAGCTCCTTGTCACCCGACGAGCGGAGCGTGGCGTCGAAGCCGCCCAGGCTGCGGAGGTCGTCGACCCTCGCGAAGAGGTTCGCCGTGGCCGCGAAGCCCTGCGCCACGAGCTCGGCCTGGTCGAGGTAGACGGCCCGGTCGTACCGCTCCCACCGACCCGCCCCGGGGCGTCGGCGCTGCTGCACCGCGCCACCCACCAGCACACCGGGGGCCACGTCCTCAAGTCCTGCCGACAGCCACTGCGGCGTCGGCTCGCAATCCGCGTCGGTGAACGCCACGCACTCGGTCGTCACCGCGCTCAGCCCCACGTTGCGGGCGGCGTACGACCCCGCCCCGCTGCCGGTGAGCACCTGCGGTGCCAGCGGATGAGTCCTCGCGACCTCCGCCGTCCCGTCGGTGGAGGCGTCGTCGACGACGATCACGGCAGCTGGGCGCTGCGCCTGGGCCAGCAGGGCATCCAGCAGCCGGGGCAGCGAGCCCGCGGCGTCGCGCGCAGGGACGACGACGCTGACCTCCGGCACGTGCGGATCGTATGAGTGTCACCGTCGCCGTCCCCACCGCGCGCCGCCCGCAGGCCCTGGCCCGGCTGCTCGCCGCCCTGCCCGCCGCCCTGGCGGGCGTCCCGGGCGTCGACCTGCTCGTGGTCGACAACGACGCCGCGGGCTCGGCGCGCGACGTCGTCAGTGACCAGGCCCGCTACCTGCTCGAGACCGAGCCCGGCAGCGCCTTCGCCCGCAACCGTGCCCTGGCCGAGGTGGTCACGGAACGGATCGCCTTCCTCGACGACGACGTCGTCCCGCAGCCCGGCTGGCTGGCGAGCCTGCTCGCCACCGAGGGCGTCGCCGCCGGCGGAAAGGTCGTGCTGGACCCCGCGGTGCCCCGGCCGTCCTGGTTCGACGAGGCCGGCATCGGCGGCTACGTCACCGCGTTCGACCTGGGCGGCGCCGCGAGGCCGCTGACGGGCAGCGAGTACGTCGTGACGGCCAGCGCCGTCTTCGACGTGGCAGCCCTGCGCGGCGTCGGGGGCTTCGACCCGCAGCTGGGCCCGCGGCCCGGGTCGCAGCTGGTGGCCGACGACGTGCACGTCGTGCGCGAGCTCCAGCGGGCCGGCGGCGAGGTCTGGTGGCAACCGGCAGCGGTCGTCGTCCACGACCTCCCGGCCGAGCGCCTCAGGCCGGGCTGGCTGCTGCGCCGGGCCTACCTGCAGGGCCGGTCCGACTGGCTGCTCGACGAGGAGGTGATGCGGCAGCGTGCCCTGGGCGGCGCGCGCGTCGCCGCGTCCTGGCTCGGCACGGAGATCGGTCGCCGCCGCCGCGAGGGGCTCTGGCGCCGTACCACCGCCTTCCACCTCGCCACGGACGTGTCGCGCACCCTGGGCGCAGTGGGGCAAGGCCTACGCTGGCTCGGTGACCGGGAGCCGAGCCGTTGACCGCTGACGCGACCGCGTACCCCCACCACCAGCCGCAGCACGGACCGCCGCTGCTGACCGCGCTGTCCGGTGCCGTGGCGCTCGTGCTGGCGCTGGTCCTCGGCGGCGCGGCCTACGAGGTCGTGGGCCACCGGCACCCGACGTACCTCGCCACCTCCGCCGTCCTGCTCGACGAGCCGCAGGCCGTCGCGCTGTCGAAGGACTCCGGCGTCATCGACAAGCTGAGCCGGCTGCGGTTCAAGTACTCCGGCATCCTGCGCAGCGACGACATCGTCAACCCCGTCGCGACCAAGCTCGGCATCAAGCCGGGAGTCGTCGCAGGCGCCATCGCGTCCAACGGCGACACCGGGTCGCTGCTGCTGTTCGTCGGTGCCCGCTCCGGCGACGCGAGGCTCGCCGTGAAGCTCGCCAACGCGCTCGCCGAGCAGCTGCAGACGTACGTCGCCACGGAGAACAAGACCAACGGCATACCGGCCCTGCTGCGGTTGGAGCTGAAGATCGTCTCGCCGGCCCGCTACGCCGGGCAGCTGACGCCCACGAAGCGGCAGAAGCAGGTCGCGGGTGCCGGAGTGGCCCTCGCGACGGTCGTGGTCGTCCTCGGCGTCGCGGACATCGCCCGCCGTCGCAACCTGCTGTAGCGGGTCGTCATGGCGCTGGTCCTGCTGGCCGTGGTCCTGGCGCTGACCGCCGCCGCGCTGCTCCCGCCGCCCAAGGCGCTCGCCGCGCTGATGGTCGCCCTCGTCCTGGTGCCCGGAACGCTGCCTTTCCCAGGAATGCCAGGCGTTCTCACGATCCACCGGGTGGTCGCGATCGTGGCGCTCGCGGGGCTGCTGAGGCGCTGCGCGCTCCACGAGGTGCCGTGGTCAGTCCTGCGCCTGCCCCCGGTCGCCTTCCGTCTCGCCCTGCTGCTGGGCCTGCTCGCGGTGCTGGGCGTGGGCCTGCTGCAGCCGACGACCGACCCGTCGGCGGCCGCCAGGTCGTGGGAGGCGTTCGCGGCGCAGCTGCTCGTGCTCACCGTCGTCCTCGCCCTCGTCCGTGCGAGCGGCACACTCGGCGCCGGCGCGGCCGCGCTGGTGCTGGCCGTCGCGGCCTCGGCCGTCATCGGGGTGGTCGAGCACGTCACGCACCACTCGTACGCCCGGGCCTGGTACCGCCTCGAGCCCTCGCTGCTGGCGACCGACCCGGCGCAGGTCCTCGCGACCCGCGGTGGCCACGTCCGGGTGCGCGCGGCCGCCGACTTCACCCTGGCCTTCGCCTGGTGCACCGGCGCCTGCCTGCCCCTGCTGCTCGCCGTCGCGTCCCTGCACCGGGACCGGCTCCGCAGAGTGCTGCTGGTGTCGGCGCCGGTCGTCCTGCTGGCCGTGGTCTGGAGCTACTCCCGCAGCGTCGTGCTTCCCGCCGGTGTGGCCGTCGTGGTGCTGGCCGCGGTGAGCCGCGACCGACGGCTGCAGGTGCTGACGGCGGTGGGACTCGGGATCGGGAGCGTGTACGTCCTGAACAGCCCCGACCTCCAGCGCGACTTCTCCGTGGCGGTCGACACGGGCTCGATCGACGTCCGGCTCGCGCGGCTGCCCGCGGTCGGCCAGATCGCAGCCACCCATCCCTTCCGCGGGGTCGGGCTCAGCGGGCTGTCGTCGCTCGGGATCCCCGTGACCGACTCGACCTACCTGCTCGGGTACGCCGAGGTCGGTGCGATCGGCATCGCCGCGCTGGCCGCTGTGCTGCTGGTGGGGGTCGGCAACGCCGGTCGGGCGGTGCTCTCTCCGGACCACGGCGAGCGGATGCTCGGGCTGGCGTTCGGCAGCGGTGCGCTGGTGCTCGTGGTCGGTGCCGTCAGCTTCGACGCGTTCACCACCGCGTCGAGCGCCGAGCTGTTCTGGGTGCTCGTCGCCTTCGGCGTCGCGCTCGCCGAGCGGTCGTCGAGGATCCGCAGGCCGCCCGTCCTGACGCCCTACGCGCGGGTCCTCGGCGTGGGCGGTCTGCTGCTCGTCGGCTTCCTGCTGCGGTCGAGCGCGAACCTGCACGTCGCCCGGGAGTGGCAGTTCGAGACGCTCACGCCCGCCGTGAACACGGCCGGCGCCCCCAACTACACGGGCGTGCAGCTGCGCACCTCCGCGTGCGACACCCTCGACCGGAGCCTGGCCCGTCGCGAAGGGTTGAGCGCCGACTGCCGACCCGCCCCCGACGACGGCCCGGGGCAGACGCTGCTGCGGCTCCAGGCGCCGAACCCGTTCCTGCTGCACAAGCTGACGCAGGAAGCCGTCGAGACCATCCGCACGGTGCCAGGGCTGGAGAGCGTCAGCCTGGTGTCGCGCGGCCCCGAGGTGTCGGGGACGGAGTCCGGCCTGCGGACGGCGCCGGCGTCACTGCTCGCCTTCGGGCTCGCGCTCCTCGTGCCGGTGCCGCGGCGACGGCGATGACGGGCGTCTCCGTCGTCGTCCCCTGCCGCGACCGGGCCGAGCTCCTGCGCCGGTCCCTGCCGGCGCTCGTCGGCTGCCTCGGTCCCGACGACGAGCTCGTCGTCGTCGACGCCGCGTCCACCGACGGGTCCGTCAGCGCGGTGGCCGCGGCCGCGGGTGCCGTCGTGGTCCGCTCCCTGCATCCGGGGGCGTCGGCCGCCCGCAACGCAGGCTGGCGCGCGGCACGGCACGACCTGGTCGCCTTCACCGACGACGACTGCCGCCCGGACGCGGGCTGGACGGTCGCGGTGGCCGCGGCCCTGGAGGACCTCGACGCGGTGTGCGGGCGGGTCCTCGCCGACGGCGACGGGCACCTGTCGGTGCTCGCCTCGACCGAGCCGCGCGACTACCTGCGCACCGACGATCCCGCGGTGCTCGGCCACGGGGCCAACATGGCGGTCCGCCGACGGTCGCTGGAGGCCGTCGACGGCTGGGACGAGCGGCTCGGGCCTGGTACGCCGTGGCCGGGCGGTGAGGACAAGGACCTCCTCGTCCGGCTGCTGGCGGCTGGCTTCGACGTCGGCTATCGCGCCGAGCCGCTGGTGCGGCACGTCCAGTGGCGCACCCGCAGGCAGTCGCTGCGGGCCGAGCTCGGCTATGCCCGCGGCAGCGGGTTCCTTGCTTCGCAAGGGATCGGAGGCTCGGCGCTGAGCCGAGCGGGGGCCGAGGTCAGGACCGGTGGGCGGGACCTCCGGGCCGGCTACCAGTACGGCGCGGTCGCCGGAATGGTCCGCGCCGGTGGGGTTCTCTGGGGAGCAGCAGCCGCGCGTCGGAGGCTGCGGTGATCGTGGTCGACGGCCGCGTCTTCGGCGGCCGCGCGACCGGCATCCAGCGGGTCGCCCGTGGTGCCTTCGACGCCGCCCGCGAACAGGGGCTGGAAGCATCGGTCGTCGCCCCCCGCGGCGTCGAGGACCCGCGCGTCGACCGCCACCTGCCGACCGCGAGCTCGCGCGTCTACGAGCAGCTCGCCCTGCCGCTGCACGCGCGGGGCCGGACGGTGCTCTCGCTGGCCAACACCGCACCGATCCTGGTCCGGCACTCGGTCGTCTTCGTCCACGACCTCGGACCGTCGAAGCACCCTGAGTGGTTCGCGCCACGGATGCGCCTCTACGCCCGCGCGGTCGAGACCGCCGCGCGCCGGGCCGACGTCGTCCTCACCCCGTCGCAGGCGATCGCCGACGAGATCACGTCACTCGCGCCGCGCGGCACGGTCCGCGTCGTGCGGCCCGCCACCGAGCTCGCCCCGGCGACGCCCGCCGAGGTGGCCGCGGTGCGCGGGAAGCACGGTCTCGCCGGGCCGTACGCCGTGCTCCTCGGCTGGGCCGACCCGCGCAAGGACCTGGCCACGGCACTCGCGGCACACCGGCGGGCGCGTGCCGTGGTCGCTCACGACCTCGTCCTCGTCGGCAGTGCGCACCCCAACCTCGCCCCCGTCGACCTGCCGGCCGACGTGGTGCACGCCGGTGCGGTCGGCGACGACGAGCTGCGCGCTCTCCTCACCGGAGCGCACGTGCTGCTCCACCCGTCCCGCTACGAGGGCTTCGGCCTCCCGCCGCTCGAGGCCGCCGCGTGCGGCACCGCCTCGCTGCTGGGTGACGTCCCGGCCGTCCGCGAGGCGACGCACGACCTGCTGCCCGTGCTCCCGCTCGGCAACGTCGACGCCTGGACCGATGCTCTCGTCCAGGCCATCCGCCACCGGCCGGCCGTGCCCCAGCTGCCGAGGTGGACCTGGACCGACACGGGTGCAGCCCTGCTGGCCGCTCTGACCTGACCTTGCGTCCGCCCTCGCCGATCTTCCGCACCTCGGGGTGCTCGACGGCGTGTCGGGCCACACAAGCGGAAGATCGTCCAGAGCGCTCTTGCGATCTTCCGCAGCTCGGGCTCGCTGATCGCGTGTCGCGCCACACAAGCGGAAGATCGCGGGGGGTCGGGAGGTCGGGAGGTCGGGAGGTCGGGCGGGCCGCGGTCAGGGGGACCAGAGGGCGACGCGGGCGGCAGCCGCTGCCGCGGGGCTGTGGTGCTCCTGCACCATCGCGTGACCGGCCTCCGCCAGCGCGGCCCGGCGAGCCGGGTCGGCGAGCAGGGAGGCCAGGGCTGCAGCGAAGCCCTCGGGCCCGGCGAGCACGCACCCGTCGGTCGAGGCCAGGCCCTCGGTCCCGGCCGCCGTCGTCAGCACCGGCAGCCCCGCGGCGAGGGCTTCGAGGACCTTGGTCTTGGGACCCGTCGTCGGCGGGCACGGGAAGGCCAGCACCGCGGCCTCGGCGAACGCGTCCATGGCGTGAGCCACCTCCCCCAGGACCCGTACGCCGTCGGCCCGCACCTCGGGACAGCCGCGTCCCGCGACCAGCAGCTCGGCTCCCGGCACCTGCTCGCGCACTGCGGGCCAGTCGGCCAGTAGCGCCGCCAGCGCCACCGCGTTCGGCGGCCAGTCCCAGCCGGCGAGCAGCAGCGCGCGGGGGGCTGCCAGGGCAGGGACGGGCTCCGGCGGTACGGGCACGGCCGCCGGCAGCCAGCGGGACGTCCCGAGGAAGGCGCCGACCCGGCGCGAGTACGACGTCGGGAGCACCGAGCGGCGGACGGCCCGCCGGTCTGCCCGGTGGCCCTGGCGCGCGCTCGCGGTGACCTCACCGAGGGCATGGGCGTCGAGCAGGCACGAGTAGTGGACGACGACGCCGGTCCGACGGTGACCGGAGATCGCGGCCCACGACAGCGGGTCCTCGGCGAAGGACACGTCGAACGCGTCGTCCAGCTCCAGGGCGCTCGATCCCCAGCGCGGGCGGATGAGCGCGAGGGCGTGGTCGCGCACCCCGGAGCCGAGGTGGAGCGGCCGCCACACCGCCCAGGGGGGCAGCTCCTCGCGCGGCTCGCGCGCCGTCCAGCAGACGGCCGTGACGTCGTGGCCGGCAGCCACCAGGCCGTCGCCGGCAGCGCGCAGCAGCCGCCCGCTGGCGGTGCCCTCGAGCTCGGGGCAGTGCTCGGAGACCAGGAGCGCTCTCACAACCGCCGCGCCACCCCGACGACGAACCCGGCCAGGGCGCCGAGCCGCCAGACGACCGGCGGGCCCCAGTGCCGCTTCCTCCCGGATGCCACCTCGGACGCCGCGGTCGCGACGCCGCCGAGCCGCAGCACCCGCGGCAGCAGCAGCCGGGCCCGGCTCCGGTCGGTCCGGGCCAACCTGGCGAGCCGTGCCCCCATCCCCTTGCCGTAGGCCCAGTGCAGGCTGAGCGCCTGGGTGTCGGTGCGGTGCTGCACGTGCCAGGCCAGCGCCGCCGGCTCGAACCAGCCGACGTGGCCGGCGATGACGAGCCGGTCGACGAGGTCGAGGTCCTCCGCGCTGGCGAACCACGAGGCGGGGCCGAGGCGCTCGTCGAACCCGCCGAGCTCCTCGAGCACCGAGCGCCGGACCCGCAGGTTGCCGGCGATCCCGGGGTCGAGCGGCCCGGAGCGGTCGATGACCAGCCCCTCGGTCCCCTCGGCGAGGGACACCGGTCGCTCGTGCGGGACATCGCCGGGTGGCTCGGTCACGCCGCCGAGCACGAAGTCGGCCGAGGGTGCCATCAGCGCCGCACGCCAGCCCGGCGCGACCAGCACGTCGTCGTCGACGAAGGCCACCTGCTCCGTCGTGGCTGCGCGCCAGCCGAGGTTGCGCGCCCACGACGTACCCGGCCGCTGTGCGGTCAGGACAGACACACCCGCTGCCCGCACCGGGTGCCGGACCGGTGCGGAGTCGACGACCACCACCCGGTCGTCGGGCGTGAGCTCCGCCGCCAGTGCGTCGAGGCAGCGTGCGAGGAGCTCGGGCCGGTCCCGGGTCGGTACGACGACCGTCAGGCCGTCAGTCATGCGCGACCGCCTCCATGACGTCGTCGACGCGGGTGACGAACGCGTCCCAGCCGAACGCGGCTGCCCGCGCCACGAGCTGCTCGGTCCGGAACGGGGCCCGTCCCTCGAGGACCTCGAGGACGCGGTCGGCGAACCGCTCGGGGTCGCGCGGCTCCAGCCAACCCGTCACGCCGGGCACGACCGTCTCGCGCGGACCGCCGCTGTCGACCGCCAGGACGGGGGCACCGGACGCCATCGCCTCGAGCGGCACGATGCCGAAGTCCTCGTTGCGCGCGGTGAAGAGCAGCAGGGAGCAAGTCCGGTAGAGCACGGAGAGCCGGGCGTCCGGAGGGTCGGTCTCGAAGGTCACGTCGAGCCCGGTCGCCCTCGACCGCAGGTCGGCGAGGTAGGGCCGGCTCTTCTCGTCGACCGCGCCCGCGACGACCAGTCGTACGCGCTTTCCCTTGCGCTGCAGGGCTTCCAGCGTCTCGATGGCGAGTTCGACGTCCTTCTGCCACATGATGCGACCGGCCACGAGCAGGAAGTCCTCGCGCGGCCCGGTGCCCGCGGGGAAGCGCGCCAGGTCGACGCCCGGGTAGAGGACCTCGACGGGTCCGCGCGGCACCAGACCGGCGGCCTCGATGCGTGCCTTCGTCTCCACCGAGTTGGCCAGGACGTGCCGGTAGGACCGCCAGGCCCGACGGTCGACGGCCTCGAAGGCGCCGCCGAGGACGCCGATGCCCAGCCGCCTCACCGTCGAGCCGCCGACGAGGGCGGCGCGGGTGGCGGGGTCGTGCAGGATCTTGAGCGGCGTGTGGCAGTAGGCCGCGACCGGCACCGGCGACCGCGGCGCGACCAGGTCGCCGAGACCCTCGCTCGAGACCAGCAGGGACTGCGCCCCCTCGAGCGGCAGCCGCGAGCGGCCGATCCGCCAGGCCGCCTGGGCCAGCGGCCCGAGCGAGCGCCGGACGGAGACGGGCGGGTCGAGCTGGATCACCCGCGCGTCGCGCAACTCCGGGTACGTGGCCTCGGGCTCGTGGTGGTGGGTCAGGAGCAGCCAGTCGTGCCGCGAGCGCGGGAGCAGCTCGACGAAGGACCGCTCGATGCCGCTCTTGAGGTAGATCCACGGGTGGTAGAGCGCGACCTTCACCGGCGCACCGCCGTCACAGCCGTACCGCCGCGAGCAGGGCGCCCCGCAGAGCTCCGAGCAGCCGGACGAGCGCGAGCAGCGCCCCCAGCTGGTAGCCCTTGGCCAGGTCCCGGGCCCCGGCGACGACGGTCCCGGACCAGACCGCGTCCCGCAGGACGGTCCGGGCACGGCCGGCGCTGCCGGCCCGTCGCAGCAGGACGAGCCGCACCCCGAGACCGATGCCGTAGCCGTGGTCGAGGGCGACGAGCTCGCGCCGGCTGCGCCACTGGTCGTGCACCGCGCGCGCCGCGGGCTCGAACCGGCCCTCGAACCCGCTGGCCAGCAGCCGGTCCAGCAGGTCGAGGTCCTCGGCCGCTCTCGTCCACGTGCCCGGACCGAGCCGCTCGTCGAAGCCGCCCACGGCGGACAGTGCGGACCGGCGTACCCCCAGGTTGGCGCTCGCCCCGAGCGTGCCGCGCGAGCCGAGCGTGAGGCGGGTGGGCTCGGTCAGCGTGGTCACCGCGACCGGTCGCTCGCGGTCCTCCTGGCCCACGGGCACGCCCACGGCACCGGCCACCCAGGGCGCCTGCCCGAGAGCGGCCACGAGGGCGTCCGCCCAGCCCGCGCCGACCTGCACGTCGTCGTCGACGAAGGCCACGAGCTCGTGCCGGGCGGCCCGCCAGCCGGCGTTGCGGGCCCGCGAGGCGCCCTTGCGGTCGCAGCGCAGCGCCCCCTCGACCGGGATGCGCGACGCGGAGTCGACGACGAGCAGCTCGTCCTCGGGCCCCAGCTCCGAGGTGAGGGCGGCGACACAGCGGGTCAGGTGGTCCTGGCGGTCGCGAGTGGGTACCACCACACTGAGAGCCGCTCTTCCCGCCACCCCAGCAGCCTGGCACCTCGCAGCCGCCCGTCACGGAACCGACCCACGGTCGTTGCCTCGGGCAAGCGTCTGCGCCGCGAGGCGGCGCTACGTTGACCGTTACGGAGGTGTGGTGACCCAGCAGGCCGAGGGGCTCGGACGGGCTCGTGCGCGGGCCAGGGTCGACCAGGCCGCCGCGCTCGGGACCACGCCCGTCGCCCCGCGCACGCTGCGCCCCTCCTGGGAGCGCCAGTACGCCGGT
The DNA here is from genome assembly GCA_025464915.1 of Frankiales bacterium. Taxonomy (GTDB): domain Bacteria; phylum Actinomycetota; class Actinomycetes; order Mycobacteriales; family SCTD01; genus RYN-111. Next base: position 17,055 of record JAODNF010000301.1, read on the forward strand.
CTCATGCCGCTGGGCGACCTCGCCATCACGCTGCTCGTGGCGGTCGGGTGCGGGCGGCTGCCCTGGGTCGAGCAGTCGGCGGCCCTCCTGCTCGCCTTCGTGTGGCTGGTGCCGCTCGCCGTCGGCGGCGCGTACGAGTCCAGGGTGCTCGGCCAGGGGTCCGACGAGTACAAGCGCGTGCTCTCGGCCTCGTGGCAGTACGCCGCGCTGCTGGGCCTGGTCGCCTACGCCGTCGGCGAGAACAGCGTCCGTGGCTGCCTGTTCGTGGTCCTTCCCGTCGGCACCACCGGCCTGCTGCTCGGTCGGCAGACCGTCCGCCGCTTCGTCTGGTCCCGCCGCCGCCAGGGCTTCGCGCTGCACCGGCTGGTCGTCATCGGACCGGCGTTCACGGCCGCCGACCTCATCCGCGAGGTGCAGGGCCGCGACGACACCGGGTTCTCGGTGGTCGGCGTCTGCACGGCCGGGGTCGTCGAGGACGGCATGACCGACGACGTCCCCGAGCAGTGGGAGTTCCACGACGTGCTCGAGACGATCGGTCGGACCCGCGCCGACACGGTCGCGGTCGTCGGCACCGGCGACATGCCGCAGGGCTTCGTCCGGCGCCTCGCCTGGCAGCTCGAGGGCACCGGCGTCGACCTGATGGTCAGCCCGGCGATCACCGACATCGCCGGCCCGCGCATCCACGTCCGCCCGGTGGCGAACATGTCGATGCTCTACGTCGAGGCGCCCCGCTTCACCGGCGCCTCCCGCGTGCTGAAGAACGCCAGCGACCGGATCGCGGCGCTGCTGCTGATCGTGGCACTGACACCGCTGTTCGCGCTGGTCGCCCTGGCGGTCGCGCTCGACAGCCGGGGCGGCGTCTTCTTCCGCCAGGAGCGCCTCGGACTCGGTGGCGAGGCCTTCTCGATCTGGAAGTTCCGCACGATGCACGTCGAGGCGGAGCGGCTGCGGGTCGAGCTCGAGGCGCTGAACGAGTCGGACGGCGGCCTGTTCAAGCTGCGCCGCGACCCCCGCGTCACGCCGGTCGGCGCCTTCCTGCGCCGATGGTCGATCGACGAGCTGCCGCAGCTGCTGAACGTGCTGCGCGGCCAGATGTCGATGATCGGTCCCCGCCCGCTCCCGCTCGTGCTCGAGGACGTCGCGGGCGACGAGCACCGGCGGCTGCTGGTCCGGCCCGGCATGACCGGCCTGTGGCAGGTGAGCGGTCGCTCGGACCTGTCGTGGGACGAGAGCGTGCGGCTGGACCTCTACTACGTCGAGAACTGGTCGCTCGCCGTCGACGCCGTCATCCTGCTCCGCACGGTCCTCGCGGTGCTCCGGCGGCACGGCGCCTACTGACCCGTTCGGTCCCGGGATTCCGGCCGCCGAGTTGCTAGCGTCCCCCCGTGCCCGACGAGCCTGACGTCTCCGCCGACGCCACTGGCGACGGCGACCTCTCCGGTGACCTGACCGTGCGCCTGAAGCAGCTCGAGGAGCGCATCGCCACCGAGCCCGGCGGCCGCCGGCGCCGCACCCCGGTCCGCCCGGTGGCCCCGCACGCCTTCCCGGCGCTCGACGGCGACGAGCCCTCGGAGCCTGCCCCCACGGCAGTCGAGGCCCCCGCCCCCGAGCCTGCAGTCGACGCCCCCGAGCCCGTCCAGCCCGCGGGCGAGGAGTCGCCGCGGCTCACGCCCATGCGGCGCACCTCGCGCCGGGCCCCGGCCACCGAGCCGGAGCCTGCCGAGCAGCGGGAGAGCAGTGAAGCCGCGGACCCGCCTGCCCGACGCGCCGGCCGACCCGCGAGCCCGCCCGTCAAGGCACCCGGCGCAGGGGGCAGGCGCGGTGCCGTGCCGATAGCGGTGCCCGTCGCCGCCCCGGGGGCCCGGCCTGCGAAGACCGCCCGCCGGGCTCTCAAGGCCGCGTCCCCGGTCCTGCC
>JAODNF010000308.1 GCA_025464915.1 Frankiales bacterium
GGCAGCCCTTGGGAGTGGCCTCGGCCCAGCGGACCGCGCGGTAGCCGTGGTCGTCGACGATGATCATCTCGCCGGGCTCGACCTCGCGGATGAACGTCGCACCCACGATGTCGAGCGCCGCCGTCTCGCTGGCGACGACGTAGCCGGTCTCGAGCTTGCCGATCACCAGCGGCCTGACGCCGTGCCGGTCACGGGCGGCGTAGAGGGTGTGCTCGTCCATGAACACCAGGCTGAAGGCGCCTGCCAGGGTCGGCAGGATCTGCTTGGCGGCCTCCTCGAGCGAGGTGTCGGCCGACGCCGCGAGCAGGGCGGCGATCAGGTCGCTGTCGTTGGTCGCGCCCATCGCGTCCTTCTCCAGGCCCAGGTCGCGGACCCGCCGGGAGAGCTCGTGCGTGTTGGTCAGGTTGCCGTTGTGGCCCAGAGCCAGCGACCCGCCGGTGGGCAGGTTGCGGAACGACGGCTGGGCGTTCTCCCAGGTGCAGGAGCCGGTCGTGGAGTAGCGGCAGTGGCCGATGGCCAGGTGCCCCTTCATGGAGCCGAGGATCGTCTCGTCGAAGACCTGGGCGACCAGGCCGAGCTCCTTGTAGACGACGGTGGCGGCGCCGTCGCTGACGGCCATGCCGCAGGCCTCCTGGCCGCGGTGCTGCAGGGCGTACAGGCCGTAGTACGTCAGCTTCGCGACGTCCTCGCCCGGAGCCCAGACGCCGAAGACGCCGCACTCCTCGCCGATGGGCTTCTCAACGGGGTCGTGGAGCTCAGCCACGTCAGGCCTCTCGTAGGAGGGGGCGGGAGGGCACGCTCCATCGTACCGGTGCCGAGGGGGGAGCTCAGGCAGCCAGCGGGACCGGCGGCGAGTTGAGCGCTCGGCGCGGGCCTCCGCGTTGCGGCCGCCGAACAGGGGCGTGGCCCGAAGGCAAGGAGGTACTCGCCCTCCGGGCTGATCCTGTCTGCACTGGTCCTTGTCGCCGGCTATCCCAGCAAGGGCAGCAGACCGGACAGATCAGCCCGCTCACCGCTTGCCCGCACCCGGCCGTCCCCGACCGCCGTGGCCCAGCGCTCCCTGCCGGCGGCCAGCCGCAGGAACGTCGCCGCATCTGTCTCGACCACGTTCGGCGGGGTCCCACGGGTGTGCCGCGGTCCCGCGAGGCACTGCACGGCGGCGTACGGCGGGATGCGCACCTCGACCGACTTGCCGGGGTGCCTCGTGGCCAGCAGCTGCGCGAGCTCCTTGGTCACGTGCTTCAGCGCGCTCTTGTCCGGCGCGATGCCGGCGTCCAGCCCGTGCACGACCGCCTCGATCAGCCGGAACAGGGTCGCGTCCCGGAGGGTGTGGGTCCCGGTCAGCTGCTGGACCAGGCTGTCGCCGTCGAGCGCCAGGGCAGGGCGGACGTCCTGGTCCCTCAGCGCGAGCCGCTCGCTCCGCGTGGCGGTGTCCATCTGCTCGGCAAGGGCGGGGACGGCGTCCGCCCAGGCCCGTACCCCGGTCGGCTCGCCCGAGCCGCCCTTGCCCGCGATCCTCGTCAGGCCGCGTGCGGTGATCGCCACGTGCGTCTCGAGGTCGGCGACCGTCCAGCCCTCGCAGTCGGTCGGCCCGTCCGGGTCGAGCGCCGCGAAGCCTTCGACCAGCACGGCGTACTGCGCGAGCAGCGCCTCCCCGAGCCCTGCGAAGTCGTCCTTGCGTCCGCTCACCCGGACATCCTCGGGCGTCCGTCGAGCGGACGCTATGGCTTTGCCGGGTCGTCGGCGGTGGCGCCGGCGAGGGGACCGAAGAGCGTCGGGAGGGTGCCCTCGTAGGCGGTGCGCAGGGAGTCGAGGCCGACCGTGACCACGTCCTGGACGTCCAGCGCGTCGCCGTCGGTGACGCCGATCCGGGTGCACGGCAGGCCGCGGGCGCTGCACATCTCGGTGAAGCGCAGCTCCTCGGAGCGCGGCACGGAGACGAGGGCCCGACCGGCCGACTCGCTGAAGAGGTGGACGAACGGCGTCAGGGTGCTGGGGAGGACCACCCGCGCACCGATGCCCTTGGACAGCGACGACTCGACGAGCGCCTGCGCGAGACCGCCGTCGGACAGGTCGTGGGCGCTGTCGAGCATGCCGTCGCGGGAGCCGGCGATGAGCACCTCGGCGAGCAGCTTCTCGCGGGCGAGGTCGACCGTGGGCGGGTGGCCACCGAGGTGCTGGTGCATCGCCCAGGCCCACTCGGAGCCGCCGAGCTCGTCGGCGGTGTCGCCCAGCAGCAGCAGGGTCGAGCCCTCGGACTGGAAGCCCATGGGGGTGCGTCGGGCCACGTCGTCGAACAGGCCGATGACGCCGACGACCGGCGTCGGGTTGATCGGGACGCCGGCGGTCGAGTTGTAGAAGCTGACGTTGCCGCCGGTGACCGGCGTCTCGAGCACCGTGCAGGCCTCCGCGAGGCCGGTGGTGGCCTGCGCGAACTGCCACATCACCTCCGGGTCCTCGGGGCTGCCGAAGTTGAGGCAGTTGGTGACGGCGATCGGGACGGCGCCGGTGGCGGCGACGTTGCGGTAGGCCTCGGCCAGCGCGAGCTGCGCGCCCGCGAACGGGTCGAGCCGGGTGTAGCGGCCGTTCCCGTCGGTCGCGAGCGCGAGCCCGAGGCCGGTCTCCTCCGACAGCCGCACGACGCCGGCGTCCTCCGGCCACGCGAGCACGGAGTTGCCCATGACGATGCGGTCGTACTGCTCGACGACCCAGCGGCGCGAGCACAGGTTCGGGGAGGCGACCATGTCGAGCAGCAGCTGCTCGGTCACCTCCGGGTACGCCGGAAGTGCCTGGGAATGAAGGGAATCGAGGTCCGCGGGCCGCTGCATCGGGCGCTCGTAGACGGGGCCCTCGTCCGCGAGGGTGCCGGGGACGACGTCGACGACGGCCTCGCCGTGCCACAGGATCTGCAGCCGGTCGCCCTCAGCCACCTCACCGATGGCCGTGGCGATGACGCCCCACTTCTCGGCGATCGCGAGCACCTGCGGGAGGTTGGCCGGGGTGACGATCGCGAGCATCCGCTCCTGCGACTCGCTCGCGAGGATCTCGGTCGG
>JAODNF010000311.1 GCA_025464915.1 Frankiales bacterium
CGACCTCGGCGCCCCGGCCGCTCGCCTCGCCGGCGAACCACTCCTTCAGCTCCCGGTCCTGCGGGGTCCAGGCAAACCGCCGGTACCCGCCCGAACCGGTGCGGCCGATGTCCGCGATCGAGCTCCAGAGCGCGGAGAATTGTTCGGCCATGCTCTGCATGCTCTAGTAGGCGACGTGCCTGACCAAGCGCTGACCCTCGGCGGGTCGCCGATCACCGAGACCGACCTGGTGGCCGTCGCCCGGCACGGCGCCGCTGTCGCGCTCTCACCGGAGGTCGTGGAGGTGCTGGGCGCGGCCCGGGCGCACGTCGACCAGCTCGCAGCGTCGAGCACCCCGTCGTACGGCATCTCGACCGGGTTCGGCGCGCTCGCCAACCGGCACATCCCGGTCGAGCGTCGGGCGCAGCTGCAGCGGTCGCTCGTCCGCTCGCACGCCGCCTCGAGCGGCACGCCTGTCGAGGACGAGGTCGTGCGCGGCATGGCGCTGCTGCGGCTGCAGACGATGGCAACGGGACGGACGGGAGTACGTCCGGACACGGCGCTGGCGTACGCCTCGCTGCTGAACGCGGGCATCACCCCCGTCGTCCGCGAGTACGGCTCGCTCGGCTGCTCGGGTGACCTTGCCCCGCTCGCGCATCTCGCCCTCGCGGTGATGGGCGAGGGCACCGTCGTGCTCGACGGCATCGAGATGGAGGCGTGGGAGGCCCTCGCCTCCAAGGGGATCCAACCCCAGCAGCTCGCCGAGAAGGAGGGCCTCGCCCTCATCAACGGCACCGACGGGATGCTTGCCACGCTGATGCTCGCCTGCCACGACCTGCACCAGCTCCTGAAGGTCGCGGACCTCAGTGCCGCGATGTCGCTGGAAGCCCTGCTGGGCACCGCCCGCACCCTCGCCGCGGATCTGCTGGCTCTCCGGCCGCACCCCGGGCAGCAGGTCGCGGCGTCCAACATGCGTCGCATCCTCGACGGATCGCCGATCGTCGCCTCGCACGCCGGACCCGAGGACACCCGCGTGCAGGACGCCTACTCACTGCGGTGCGCGCCCCAGGTCGCCGGCGCCGCGCGCGACACCCTCGCGCACGCCCGGACCGTGGCAGCGCACGAGGCCGCCTCCGCCATCGACAACCCCGTGCTGCTCCCGGACGGGCGGATCGAGAGCAACGGCAACTTCCACGGTGCCCCGGTCGGCTACGTCCTGGACTTCCTCGCCATCGCCGTCGCCGACGTCGCCTCCATCAGTGAGCGGCGCACAGATCGGATGCTCGACAAGAACCGGTCCTTCGGGCTGTCGCCGTTCCTCGCCGACGACCCCGGCGTCGACAGCGGGCTGATGATCGCGCAGTACACCCAGGCAGGCATCGTCTCGGAGCTCAAGCGGCTCGCGGCGCCGGCCTCGGTCGACTCGATCCCGTCGAGCGCGATGCAGGAGGACCACGTCTCGATGGGCTGGTCGGCAGGACGCAAGCTGCGCCGTGCGATCGACGGCCTGTCTCGGGTGCTGGCCATCGAGGCGCTCACGGCGGCCCGGGCGCTGCAGCTGCGCGCGCCGCTGCGTCCGGCCGTCGCGACGCAGGCTGCCGTCGACGCCATCGGGCACCTGCCGGGGACGGACCGCTTCCTGTCCCCCGACATCGAGAGCGCCGTGGCGCTCGTCCAGAGCGGCGCGCTGCTCGCCGCCGTCGAGGCCGTCACAGGAGGGCTGGACTGACATGTCGACGAGTCTGGAGTGCAAGGGCTGGATGCAGGAGGCGGTGCTGCGGTGCCTGCGCAACAACCTCCACCCCGACGTCGCCGAGGACCCGGACAACCTGATCGTCTACGGCGGCAACGGCAAGGCCGCGCGTGACCACCGGTCCCTCGAGGTGATCGAGCGGACCCTGATGCGACTCGAGGACGACGAGACGCTCATGGTGCAGAGCGGAAAGCCGGTCGCGGTCTTCCGCACGTTCCCCCACGCACCGCGCGTGCTCCTCGCCAACTCGCTGCTCGTCCCGGGCTGGTCGACGTGGAAGGACTTCTGGGAGCTCGAGGCCATGGGCCTCACGATGTACGGGCAGATGACCGCCGGTTCCTGGATCTACATCGGCACCCAGGGCATCGTGCAGGGCACCTTCCAGACCTTCGCTGCGCTCGCGGAGCAGAGGTACGACGGAACGCTGCGTGGCAAGGTCGTGCTCACCGCCGGGCTCGGCGGGATGGGAGGCGCGCAGCCGCTCTCCGTCACGATGAACGGTGGCGTCGCCCTGTGCCTCGACGTGGACCCGAGGCGCATCGCCAAGCGCCTCGAGACGCGGTACCTCGACGAACAGGCACCTGACCTCCCGACCGCCCTGCGGCGAGCCAGAGAGGCTGCGGCACAAGGGATCGCGCTGTCGATCGGCGTCGTGGCCAACGCCGCGGAGGCGCTGCCGGCGCTGCTCGCGGCAGGTGAGCAGTTCGACGTCGTGACCGACCAGACCAGCGCCCACGATCCCCTCAACGGCTACATCCCTGCGGGCATGTCGCTCGAGGAGGCCGTCGCGCTGCGCAAGGACAAGCCGCAGGAGTACGTGGACCGCGCTCGCGAGTCGATGCGGGTCCACTGCGAGGCCATGGTCGGCTTCCAGCGCGCCGGGTCCGAGGTCTTCGACTACGGCAACAACCTGCGCGGCGAGGCCCGGGAGGCCGGGCTTGCGGATGCCTTCGACTACCCGGGCTTCGTCCCGGCCTACATCCGACCGCTGTTCTGCGAGGGCATCGGCCCGTTCCGCTTCGTGGCCCTCTCGGGCAACCCGCAGGACATCGCCGTCGCCGACGGGGCGCTGCTCGCGGCCTTTCCCGACTCGCCGTTCGTCCAGCGCTGGATCCCGATGGCGCGCGAGAGGGTCGCGTTCCAGGGCCTGCCCGCGCGCATCTGCTGGCTCGGTTACGGCGAGCGTGCGAAGGCCGGTGCGATCCTCAACGACCTCGTGGCTCGGGGCCAGATCACCGCCCCGGTCGTCATCGGCCGCGACCACCTCGACAGCGGCTCCGTCGCCAGCCCCTACCGCGAGACCGAGGCCATGATGGACGGCTCCGACGCGATCGCGGACTGGCCGGTCCTCGACGCACTGCTCAACGTCGCCTCGGGCGCCGCGTGGGTCGCCGTGCACCACGGCGGCGGCGTCGGCATGGGCAAGTCGATCCACTGCGGGGCGCAGGTCCTCGCCGACGGCTCGGCGGACGCCGCGCAGCGGCTGGAACGGGTGCTGACGAACGACCCCGGCATGGGCGTCGTCCGGCACGCGGACGCCGGCTACGAGATCGCCCGCGAGGTCGCCCGCACCCGTGGCGTCGACATGCCGATGCTGTGACCTCGACCCTCTTCCGAGGCGGCTCGATCACGACCTGGGCCGACGAGCCTGCGACCGCCCTGGTCCTCGAGGACGGCTTGGTCGTCAGCCATGACGAGCAGCCGTGCGACGAGGTCGTCGAGCTCGACGGCCGGTGCGTGGTCCCGGGGTTCGTGGACAGCCACACGCACCTGGTCTTCGGCGGCGACCGGACAGCCGAGTTCGAGTCGCGGATGGCCGGGATCCCCTACGCCGCAGGAGGGATCAGGACGACCGTCGCCGCGACGAGGGCCGCCTCGACGGAGGAGCTGGCGTCCCGGGCCAGGAGGCTGGCGGACGAGTGCCTGCGGTCCGGCACGACGACGATCGAGGTGAAGTCCGGCTACGGCCTGACGGTCGAGGACGAGCGGCGGCTGCTCGAGGTGGCGCGTGGCATCACGTCGCACACCACCTTCCTCGGTGCGCACGTCCCTGACGGGGACGGGTACGTCGACCTGGTCACCGGTCCGATGCTCGACGCCTGCGCTCCGCTCGCGACGGCCGTCGACGCGTTCTGCGAGGAGGGAGCGTTCGACGTCGACCAGTGCCGTGAGGTGCTGAGCGCCGGCAGGGCGCGCGGTCTCGCCGTGCACCTGCACGCCAACCAGCTGCGGCCCGGCGGCGGTGTGCGGCTCGCCGCCGAGCTCGGCGCCCTCTCTGCCGACCACTGCACGCACGTCTCCGACGAGGACATCACGGCGATGAGGGACGCACGGGTCGCTGCCGTGCTCGTCCCCGCCGCCGAGTTCAGCACCCGGTCGCCGTACGCCCCCGCCCGTCGCCTGCTCGACGCGGCCGTCACCGTCGCCCTGGCCACGGACTGCAACCCGGGCACCAGCTTCACGACGTCGATGCCGTTCGTGATCGCGCTGGCCGTGCGAGAGCTCCGCCTGACACCGCTCGAGGCGCTGCGCGCCGCCACCCTCGGAGGGGCGACGGCGCTGGCGGTCGATGCCGGTCACCTTCGGGTCGGCGCGCACGCGGACCTCGTGGTGCTGGACGCGCCCTCGCCGGCGCACCTGGCCTACCGGCCGGGCGTGGACCTCGTCGCGCAGGTCTGGCGCGGCGGGACGCTCGTCAGCGGCCCTGCCGCGCGCAGTCGATGCAGGTGAGGGCGCTCGGACGCGCCTCGAGCCGCTCGGCGCCGATCTGCCTGCCGCACGCCCGGCAGATCCCGTAGGTCCCGTCCGCGCGGGCGGCGATGGCGGCTTCGGCCGCCGCCACGGACTCGGCCGCCTGGGCGATCAGGGCCGCGAGCTGCTCGCGCTCGTAGGCGATCGTGGCCCCCTCCGGGTCGTGCTCGTCGTCGGAGTTCGCCCCTTCGGCCGCGGCGACCACCTCGGCTCGGGCAGCCTGGAGGTCGACGACCCGTCGTCGGGCGTCGTCCAGGGCTTCGGAGAGCGCATCCATGTGACGTCTCCCACCTCCCCCTCCGTCGCCGGCTCAGCCATGTCATCATATGATGACATCACGCGCTGACATCGAGGTCCCCATGCGCCACCGGCCCGGCACCCCCCTCGTCCCCGTCCTGGTCTACCTCGCGATGGTCACGTCCGTCGTGAGCAGCCTCGGCGCCCCGCTGGTGCCGACGATCGCCCACGACACGCACGTGTCCCTCTCGACGGCGCAGTGGTCGCTGACCATCTCGCTGCTCATGGGGGCGGTCGCGACCCCCACCCTCGGGCGCCTCGGTGACGGCACCCGGCGCCGGCCCGCCGTCCTGGGTGCGCTGTCCGCCGTGCTGCTCGGCTGCATCCTCGCGGCGATCCCCGGCCCGTTCTGGCTGCTGCTCCTCGGCCGCGGCCTGATGGGGGTCGGCCTCGGGCTCATCCCGCTGACGATGGCGATCGCCCGCGACCACCTCGAGGGCGAGCACCGCACCCGCATCGTCGGGCTGCTCTCGATCGCGGCCGTCGCCGGCATCGGGCTCGGGTACCCCCTGACCGGCATCATCGCCGAGCAGTGGACCTTCCGCGCCGGCTTCTGGTTCGGTGCGGGCGTCGTCGCCGTCGCCCTCGTGCTTGCCGTGGTCGCCGTGCCCGGCGTCACGGACCGGCCGGCAGCTCCCCTCGACGCCGTCGGAGCCGTTCTGCTCGCGGCCGGCGTTGCCGGCGTCCTGCTGGCCATCGGGGAGGCAGAGGTCTGGTCCTCCGCGCTGGTCCTGGCCCTCATCGCCGCCAGTGCCCTGGTGCTCGCCGGCTGGTTCTGGCACGAGCTGCGCACCCCGCACCCGCTGGTGGACCTGCGGTTGGTGAAGGACCGCACGGTGCTCACCGCTGACCTCACCGGCATCCTTGCCGGCGTCGGGATGTACGCCCTGATGTCGATGATCATCCGCTTCGCGCAGACGCCGTCGTCCGCGGGCTACGGCTTCGGCTCGAGCATCGTGGTCAGCGGCCTGCTGCTCCTCCCGCTGTCGGTCATGTCGACCGCGTCCAGCCGCATCGCACCGCTGCTCGCGCGCCGCTTCGGGCAGCGCGCCGTCCTGCCCATCGGCTGCGGCATCTTCGTGCTGGCCAACCTGCTGTTCGCCCTCGAGCGCGGCAGCTACCTGTCCGTCGTCGTCGTGATGGCCCTCGCCGGCCTCGGCGTCGGCTGCACGTTCGCCGCCCTGCCCGGCCTCATCGTCGCGAGCGTCCCGGCTCACGAGACGGGCAGTGCGATGAGCTTCAACCAGGTCCTCCGCTACGTCGGCTACTCCACCGGGTCGGCACTGTCCGCGACGGTCCTCGAGGCCCACACCCCCTCGGGCGAGCTGCTGCCGACCGCGTCCGGCTACACCACCGTGGCCCTGCTCGGCGTCGCGATCCTCGTCGTCACGGGCATCGTGAGCGCGATCGTCCCAGGACGCGAGTCGGCACCCGGCCTCGAGCTCGCCGAGGAGAGCGTCGTCGACGGCATCCCTGTGTCGGTCGACTGATGGCCCGCGGGCAGGAGCTGCTCCTGACGGCGGCCCAGGAGCTGTTCGCCGAGCGCGGTTACGAGCGCGTCACCACCCGCGAGATCGCCGAGCGAGCCGGGGTCGACGCGACCCTCATCGCCCGCTACTTCGGGAGCAAGGCCGGCCTCTACCTCGCCTCGCTGCGCGCCGAGCTCGGCGACGGGCCGCCCCCGGACCTGCTGCAGCCGAACCGGATGGCGGCGCTGCTCGGGCGCGTCGACCATCGCGGACCCGGCCCCGTGTTCCAGTCCGCCGTGCACCCTCACGAGGACGAGGACGTGCAGGCGCAGGCCCGCGAGGCCCTGCACGCGCGACTGGTCACACCGCTGGCCGAGCGCTTCTGGGCCGCAGGTGTCCCCGACGCGCAGACCCGGGCGGAGGTCGTCGCCGCGGCCTTCGCGGGCATCGCGCTCGGCCGCGCCAGCGGCGCCTTCCCCGCCCTCGAAAAGCTGCCTGCCGACGAGCTGGTCGCGATGGTCCAGGAGCTGCTCACCCCGTGAGGTGGTTTCTCACGGACCGGACGACGGGCCGGTACGTCGTCGCGCAGTGGCCCAACCCGCCGCTCTGGCTGTGGATCGTGCCGACCCTCGCGCACCGCGTGACCGGAGCTGCCTGGCTCAGCTGGGTCGCCACCGCCGCGCTGGGAGCGTGGGCGCTGCTCGAGCTGGTGCGCGGCCAGAGCCCCTTTCGCCGCCTCCTCGGCGCCGCCGTCCTGGCGGCGACGGTCCTCGGGCTGCTGGGCTAGCAGCTAGCGCCGGGTCCCACGACGGCGGGTCAGAGCGGGAGCGCCTGTTCGAAGGTGGCCTGCATCCTCTCGGTCCAGGTCGTGATGACGACCGGGGCGTCCGGCAGGCCGAGGGACTGGAGCTCCTTGGCGATCGGGTGGGTGCCGAGGGTGAGCGTCACGCCGTCCCCGAACCCCATCGAGGAGCCGGACCCGCCCTGCGTGAACCTGGTGGCGTGCGGCTTGCCGGCGATGAGGGTGTACGACGTCATGGGCAGCGGCGGCATCTCGTCGGTGCCACCGCGCGGGACCGTGATGTCGAGGACGAGCTCGCCGCCCATGGTCAGGACCCAGCGCGAGGTCGTGTCGGTCTGGGTCACGTCGATCTGCTCGACGGACTTCGGGAACCCCCAGATCCGGTTGCCGGCCACGTTGGTGAACTCCTGGTCGACGGGCAGGTGGGTGATGAAGTTGCCCTCCTCGCCGCCGCCGGTGGGGCGGACGAACAGGATCGTGCCGACCTCGTGGTAGGCCCCGAGGTCGTTGACCCGGTAGTCCACCAGCGCCAGCGCGAACTGGGCGCGGCCGGGTGCGGCCTCGATGACGTCGAAGCCCTCCGGGGCCAGCGCCTGCGCGGCGGCCAGGTCGACGTCGAAGATGACCGTGCCCGCGGAGGCGTCCGCCACCTCGACGGGGAGCGTGACGGTCTGGCCCAGGATCTCGAAGGAGGTCGTCATGGCTGACATGGAACACGTTTCACCTCAGAAGGGGAAGCGTGCGCTCCGAGGTCGCGTGGGTTCAGCGCGTGGAGACGGTGAGGGTCGCCGGTCCGTTCGCCTTGACCAGCAGCACCTGGGCGTTCGGCTTCGAGACGACCGTGCCACCCGTGAGCCGCACGCCGTAGCCCCGGGACGCCCAGCTCCTCGGCACCCACACCTCGGTGAGGCCCCTGCGGGCGCTGCCGGTCCAGGTCGCGACCAGCGCCGCGGCAGTGAGGTGGGTCGAGCCGGGTGTGCCGGCCCAGGCGCGGACGTACGGCTGCTCCAACAGGGCCAGCTTCGCCTTCTTCGCCGTCCGCAGGTCGGTGTCGTCGGCGAACAGGCCCTGGCCGCCGGAGTCCTGCGACTCGGTGGTCGGGTCGGCCCACTCCTTGTAGTGCCAGTAGACCCAGCCAGTCAGCGCCTTGTCCGCGGAGGTCGTGACCCGGCTGATGTCGCCGAGGTCGTCCGAGGCGCCGAACTCGGTCATCAGCGTCGCCCAGCCGTTGGCCTGCGCCGCGCTGCTCGCGTTGCCGAACACCAGGGCTCCCTGCGGACCGCACTCGGGCGTCGCCTTGCCGCCCGAGGAGTGCGTCAGGCCCGCGGAGGTGCAGTACTGGTGGAAGGACAGCCCGATGTTGCTGCCCCTGAGGTCCAGGCCGGTCTGCGACCCGTCGTTGAACAGCACCTGCGGCTCGATCCAGACCAGGTGGACCGCGTCGACCCTGCGGATCGCCGAGAGCGCCTTCGCGTAGACGGGCTGCAGGTCCAGCCGGTCGAAGGCGGGGCACCCGGCCGGCTGGGCGCAGGTAGCTGTCTGGGTGCCCGGCCACGGCTCGTTCATGAGGTCGTAGCCGAGAACGTACGACGTCGTCGCGAAACGCTTCGCGACGGCGGCCCAGGCCTGGGCGTAGAGGTCCGCGAGGCCATCGTTGTTCGCGTAGAAGTTGTCGAAGGCGCGGCTCGTCGAGGGCTGGAAGTAGTTCCCCGGGAAGCCCGCGTCCACCGGGGTCGGCAGGCCGTCGTCGTCGACCGCCCACGCCGGGAAGCCCTCGCCGGAGAACTGCTCGCTGTAGAGGTCCTGGTGGAAGTCCAGCAGCACCCAGATCCTGCGGTCGGTCAGCAGCTTGGCCTCGGCGTAGACCCTGTCGAGGTAGGCGTGGTCGATCACCCCGCGCCTCGGCATGACGCCGGCGAAGATCACGCCCATCCGCACGACGTTGAAGCCGCGGGCAGCGATCCAGTCGGCGTCCTTCGCCGTGAAGCCCGACGGCGTTGCCGGTGGCACGTAGGGCGCGCGCTTCCACACGGCGTTGACGCCGTGCAGCGTGACCACGCGGCCCTGCGCGTCGGCGAGGAACCTGCCCTCGCGGTGCAGCACGACCGGACCCGAGGACGAACCCGAAGCGGGGACCGCGGTCAGAGCGGTGAGGGCCAGCAGCAACGGCAGCAGGAAGCGACGCACACCAGCAACGTTCGACGGCTCGTCACTCTTGACCTGCTGAACTCCACAGGTGTAGAACTCAACGCGTGGTGAATTCAGTGAACGTGGAGGGCCTGACCGTCGTCCGGGGGCGTACCGAGGTGCTGCACGACCTGACGTTCTCCCTGCAGCCGTCGCGCATCACCGGCCTGCTCGGCCCCAGCGGCTGCGGCAAGACCACCCTGATGCGCGCGCTCGTCGGCGTGCAGTCCGGCATCACGGGCACCGTCACCGTGCTCGGGCAGGCGGCGGGCACCAGGGAGCTGCGCAGCAGGGTCGGATACGTCACCCAGGCACCGGCCGTCTACACCGATCTCAGCGTCGGGGAGAACCTCCGCTACTTCGCCAGCGTCCTCGGCGCCACCGGGGTCGAGCAGGTGCTCGGGCAGGTCGGCCTCGCCGACCGGTCGGACCAGCTGGTCGGCACGCTCTCCGGCGGCCAGCGCGCTCGCGTCTCGCTCGCCTCCGCTCTCCTCGGCAGTCCTGAGCTGCTCGTCCTCGACGAACCGACGGTCGGGCTCGACCCCGTGCTCCGCCGTGACCTGTGGGCGCTGTTCCGGTCGCTGGCCGACGACGGCACGACGATCCTGGTCAGCAGCCACGTCATGGACGAGGCCGGCCGCTGCGACCGGCTGCTGCTGATGCGCGAGGGCCGGCTGGTCGCCGACGACTCCCCCTCGGGGCTGCTGATGGCGACCGGGGCGACAGACGTCGAGGGCGCGTTCCTCTCCCTGGCGCTGGCGTCGTGAGGACCGTCGCCACGGCCCGGCGGGTCCTCAGCCAGCTGCGCCGCGACCGCCGCACGATGGCGTTGCTGCTCGTCGTACCGCTCGTGCTGCTGACCCTGCTCCGCTACGTGTACGACGACCAGCCGCGGGTCTTCGACCGCGTCGGCGGCCCGTTGCTCGCACTGTTCCCCTTCATCACGATGTTCCTCGTCACCTCCGTCGCGATGCTGCGCGAGCGCACGACCGGCACGCTCGAGAGGCTGCTCACGACGCCGATGGCCAAGGGCGACCTGCTCGTCGGCTACGCCCTCGCGTTCGGGCTCGTGGCAGTCGTCCAGACGTCACTCGCCTCCGCGCTGGCCCTGGGCCCGCTGGGTCTGGACCTCACCGCCGGACCGGTCCTCGTGGTGCTGCTCGCGGTCCTCGACGCCCTGCTGGGCATGGCCCTCGGCCTGTTCCTGTCGGCCTTCGCGCGGTCGGAGTTCCAGGCCGTCCAGTTCCTGCCGGCGGTCGTCCTGCCGCAGCTGCTGCTCTGCGGCCTGTTCGCCCCGCGGGCGACGATGGCGGCGCCGTTGCGCTGGCTGTCCGACGTGCTCCCCCTGACCTACGCCGTCGACGGGATGCAGGAGCTGGCGCGGACGTCGTCGGTGAGCGGCCGCCTCGCACGTGACCTCGGAGTCGTCGCCGGGGCGTCCGTGCTGGCCCTGGCGCTCGGTGCCGCGACCCTGCAACGGCGCAGCGCGTGACCGGCCGACGGCCCGGGGACAGCGGCACCCGCGAGGCCATCCTGGCGGCGGCCAAGGAGGGCTTCGGGACCCAGGGGTACGCCGCGACGTCACTGCGCTCGGTGGCCCGCGCGGCCGGGGTCGACCCGTCGCTCGTGACGCACTACTTCGGCGGCAAGGACGGGCTGTTCGAAGCGGCGCTGGAGCTGCCCATGGAGCCGGGTGCGCTCGTGACCGGGCTCCTGCAGGGGGCGGTGGGAACCCTCGGCGAGCGCGTCGTGCGGACCTTCCTGCTGGTCTGGGACAGCACCCCGGGCCAGGGCCCGATGCTGGCGATGCTGCGCAGCGCGGTGTCCCACGACGACAGCGCCGCGAAGCTGCGCGAGCTGCTGCTGCGGGTGCTCCTGCGCCCGCTCGCGCTCGGCGCCGGCGGCGACGACCCCGACCGGCGCGCCGCACTGGTGGCCTCGCAGGTGGTCGGCCTCGCCATGACCCGGTACGTCCTGAAGCTCGAGCCGATCGCCTCCGCGCACCCCGACCAGCTGGCCCCGGTGATGGGAAAGACGCTCCAGCGCTACCTCACGGGTCCTCTGTAGGAGGTCACGTGAAGGGCGTCCAGCACCAGCTCGCCCGGCCCACACCGACCAGCAGCGCGTCCCCCAAGGGGATCGTCCCGACGCCGTAGCGTCAGCGGCATGGCCCGTGTGCTGCTCCCGCTGCCCGACAGCGACTTCGACGTCACCGAGGTCGCGGTCCCCTGGAAGCTGCTGACCGAGGCGGGTCACGACGTCGTCTTCGCGACCGAGCAGGGCACCGTCCCTGCAGCGGACCGGCTGCTCCTGACCGGGGTCCTGTTCGGCCGGCTGGGCGCAGAGCCCGAGCCGAAGCAGTTCTACGCCGAGATGCTGCCCGCGATGACGCCCATCACCTGGGAGGCGATCGACACGTCGTACGACGCACTGCTCCTGCCCGGCGGGCATGCGCCGGGCATGCGCCAGTACCTCGGCAGCGAGCTGCTGCGGCAGCGCATCCGGGACTTCTGGGACACCGGGCGGCCGGTCGCGGCGATCTGCCACGGCGTGCTGCCGCTGGCCCGCGCGGGCGTCCTGAAGGGCGTCCACACGACGTGCCTGCCGAAGTACATGGAGAGATCCGCCTACCTGTCGACGGCCTGGCTGCGCGGCCGCTACTACCGGACCTACCCGGCGTACGTCGAGGACGAGGTACGGGCGTCCGGAGCCGTGTTCGAGCGCGGACCGCGAGTCCTGAACCGGCGCGGGACGCGGACCGAGCACTCAGCGGCCTTCACCGTGCGCGACGGGCGCTACCTCTCGGCCCGCTGGCCCGGCGACGCCTACCTGTTCGCGCAGCAGCTCCTGGAGATGGTCTAGAGCTCCAGGCCCGTCAGCACCATGACGCGCTCCTCGGTGAAGTCGGCCATCGCCGACCGCAGCCCCTCGCGACCGCGGCCGCTGTCCTTGACGCCGCCGTAGGGCATCTGATCAGCGCGGTAGCTCGGCACGTCGCCGATCACGACGCCGCCGACCTCGAGCGCGGCGAACGCCTTCCAGGCCACCTGCAGGTCCGTGGTGAAGACGCCTGCCTGCAGGCCGAACCGACTGTCGTTGACCTTGTCGAACGCCTCGTCGAGGTCGTCGCAGGCGTCGAGCACGAGCACGGGCCCGAAGACCTCCTCGGCCAGCACCTTGGAGCCGGCGGGCGCGCCCTCGAGCAGCGTCGCCTCTACCGTTGTCCCCGTCCTGGATCCGCCCGTGACGAGAGTGGCTCCCCCGGCGACCGCCTCCTGGACCCAGTCGACGACGCGGATGGCAGCCCTCTCGTCGATGAGCGGCCCGATGTCGTCGGCCACGCTGAGGCCTTCGAGAGCGGCTACCAGCTTGGTCCGGAAAGCGTCGAGCACCTGCCGGGCGACGTAGACGCGCTGCACGCCGACGCAGCTCTGGCCGCCCTGGTAGGTGCCGAAGACCGCGACCCGCTGCGCCGCCCAGTCGAGGTCGGCGTAGTCGGCGGCGACCACCACGGCCGCGTTGCCACCTAGCTCGAGGACGACCTGCTTGCGGGGCACGGCGTCGCGGATGCCCCAGCCGACGGGCACCGAGCCCGTGAACGACACCACGGGGAGCCGTGGGTCCTGCACGAGCCGGGCGGTCGCGTCGTTGTCGAGCGGCAGCACCGACCAGGCGCCCTCGGGCAGGTCGGTCTCGGCCAGCAGCTCCGCGAGCAGCAGCGACGACAGCGGTGTAGCCGGGGCGGGCTTCAGGATGATGGGGGCACCGACGGCAATCGCCGGCGCGACCTTGTGGGCCACTAGGTTGAGCGGGAAGTTGAACGGCGCGATGCCGAGCACCGGGCCGTAGGGCACCCGCCTGGTGACCGCGAGGCGGCCGTTGGCTGCGGGGTCGGTGTCGAGGCGCTGCAGCTCGCCGGAGAACCGGCGGGCCTCCTCAGCGGCCCAGCGGAACGTCGAGACAGCGCGGCTGGTCTCGCCCTGCGCCCACTTCAGGGGCTTGCCGTTCTCGCGGACGATCGTCTCGGCGAACTCATCGGCGCGGGCGCGGATTCCGGCGCTGACATGGTCCAGCGCGGCCGCGCGGACGTGCGCCGGGGTCGAGCGCAGCTCGCGGGCGACCGCGTCCGCAGCAGCCACGGCGCGCTCGACGTCGGCGTCGCTCGGCACCACGACCGAGCCGACCACCGAGCCGTCGGCCGGGCTCGTCACGTCCCGGGTGGCGCCGTCGCTGACGGGCTTGCCGGCCACCCACGCTGGTGTCGTCATGCCCTCATCCTGCCGCGGCCCTGCCGAGCCGAACCGGCAGGGGTCGCGTCAGACGGGTGTGGGACGACGAGGCGATGCGAGGCTCCAGGCGCCCGTGGGCCGCTTCGTGCAGGACACCAGCGACGGACAGCCCGACTACTGAGCGAAGTGGCCGGCGACGAGCTTGGCCATCAGCTTCTCGAGCTGCTTCTGCTCGGGCTTGGTCAGCACCGCGTAGAAGTCCTTGTCCACCTCGCGGGCGAGCTCGTTGAAGCGGTCGAGGGTCAGCTCGCCCTTCACGGTGAGCGTCAGGTCGTACCGGCGCCTGTCCCCCTCCGCCCGGACGCGGGTGACCAGGCCGTACTCCTCGAGCTGGTCGACGACCTTGACCATGTCCGACGGGTGCACGCCGAGACGCTCGGACACCTCGCGCTGCGAGATCGGCCCGTGGTGCGCGACCACCTTGAGGGTGCCGATCGAGGGCGGCCGCAGTCCCCAGTCGGTGAACGCGTCCTGCTCGCGCAGGTGCGCCTGCATGGCGCTGCGATAGGCCAGCGCCAGGCGGCCGAGTGGGATGTCCACGTTGCCGAGGGTAGTGCGAGTCCCCTATCGTTGGAAAGACCAACGGTTGGGAGAGCGCATGAGTGCGGTCGAGGTACGCGGCCTCAAGAAGTCGTACGGCGAGATCGAGGCCGTCAAGGGCGTCGACTTCGACGTGCAGCCGGGTGAGACCTTCGGCTTCCTCGGCCCGAACGGTGCCGGGAAGTCCACCACCATCAAGATCCTCTGCACCTTGGCGAAGGCCTCCGGCGGCTCGGCCTCCGTCGCCGGCTTCGACGTCACCAGCCAGCGGGACCAGGTGCGCCGGCACATCGGCCTGGTCTTCCAGGACACGACGCTGGACAACTACCTGACGGCCGAGCTCAACCTGCGCTTCCACGCCGAGCTCTACGGCATGCCGCGCGAGAGCGTCGCCCCGCGGTTGGAGCAGGTGCTGAAGATGGTCGGGCTGTGGGACCGCAAGGACTCGAAGGTCATCACGTTCTCCGGAGGCATGAAGCGCCGGCTCGAGATCGCCCGCGGCCTGATGCACTCACCCCGGGTGCTGTTCCTCGACGAGCCGACAGTAGGTCTCGACCCGCAGACCCGCGCCTCCATCTGGCAGTACATCCACGAGCTGCGGCAGCAGGAGGAGATCACCATCTTCCTGACCACGCACTACATGGACGAGGCCGAGCAGTGCGACCGGATCGCGATCATGGACCACGGGCTGCTGGTCGCCCTCGACACCCCAGCCGCCCTCAAGGCCAGCGTCGGCACCGACCGCGTCACCATCAGGACCTCCGATGACGAGGAGGCGCTCAAGCGCCTGCCGGACGCGATCCAGACCGGTGACGGGATCGTCCTCAACGTCGAGGACGGCGAGGGCTACGTCCCGAAGCTCTTCGCCGAGCTCGGCGTCCCGATCACGAACGTCAGCATCAGCAAGCCGTCGCTCGACGACGTCTTCCTCTCCTACACCGGACGCACGATCCGCGACTCGGAGGTCAACCCCGGCATGCCTGCCTTCTTCGCTGCGATGCGCCGATGACCACGCTCCCCGTCGCCTCGGTCGTCGTGCCGAAGCGCACCTTCGCCCTCGACGCGCGCGCCATCAAGATCGTGGTGCAGCGCGACCTCATCCGGACCTTCCAGGACCGGACGCGGTTCATCAGCCAGCTCATCCAGCCGGTGCTGTTCCTGTTCGTCCTCGGGTCGGGCCTGTCCAGCCTGACCGGCAGCGCGACCGGCCCGATCGACCTGCGGACCTTCATGTTCCCGGGCGTGCTCGCGACGTCGACGCTGTTCACCGCGATGTTCAGCGCCATGTCGATCGTGTGGGACCGCGAGTTCGGGTTCCTGCGCGAGATGCTGGTCGCCCCCGTTCGGCGCAGCTCGATCATCCTGGGCAAGGCCCTCGGCGGCGCGACGATCGCCACGGCGCAGGCGGTCATCGTCATGGTCCTCGGGGCCTTCGTGCACGTCCCCTACACGTTCGGCCTGGTGCTCACCCTGCTCGCCGAGGTGTTCCTGCTGTCGTTCACCCTGACCGCCTTCGGCCTCGCCATCGTCGCGCGGATCACCCAGGTGCAGACGGTCATGGGTCTCATGCAGATGCTCCTGCTGCCCCTGTCGTTCCTGTCCGGTGCGCTCTACCCGCTGTCGAACCTGCCGACCTGGCTGTCGATCGTGGTGCGCTTCAACCCGCTCACCTACGCCGTGCACCCGGTGCGGACGGCGGTCTTCGCGCACCTGACCCTGCCGGACACCGTGCGGCAGCGGCTGAACCCGCCGCTGACCTGGTTCGGCTGGGACGTGCCGACGTGGATGCAGCTCGGGCTGGTCGCCGTGATGGGCATCGGCCTGATGCTCGTCGCCATCCGCCAGTTCCAGAGGGTCGAGTAGCTCAGCCACCCTGGCACAGGACCGGCCGGCGGAGCCCCTTAGCCTCGTGACCATGAGGATCTACCCCCTGGTCGCTCTGGCCGACACGCTCCTCGCCGCGTCCGGCCGTCATCGCGAGCGGTGCGTCACGAAGCCGCTGCTGATGCCGGCGCTGCTCGCCGGGAAGCCGCGACCCATCCAGCGCGCGCTCGCTCTGGGCGGTGCGGGCGACGTCGCGCTCCTGGGTACGTCGGACCTCGCGTTCACCGCAGGCCTGGGGTCCTTCCTCGCCGGGCACGTCGCGTGGATGGCCGCGCTGCGGCCACGGTCGCGCGGTGCCGTGACCCCGGCCCGCGCGGCCCCGTACCTGGCTGCATGGGTGGGCCTGAACGCCTTCCTGTGGAAGCGCACCGGCAAGGACCGCGTCCCCGTACTGGCCTACTCGGCCGCGCTGATGGGCACCGCTCTGGCCGGTCTCGACACCGGCGACCCGGCCGTCGCCGCCGGCGGGCTGCTGTTCGTCGCCAGCGACACCATGCTCTCTCTCGAGAGGTTCGCCGGCGTCCACCTCCCCCTGCACGAGGGCCTCGTCATGGCTAGCTACACCGCAGCCCAGGCGCTCCTCGCGTCCGACTGACCTCGTCGCCGCAGCTCCTGACGACCGACGGCCACACATGAGGCGGACTCACGTGTGGGAGCCGCTGAGGTGGTCGGCGGCGAGCTGCGTGAGGGTGCCCTTGGCGAGCTTGCCGCCGGACGATCGGGGCAGCTCGTCCAGGACGAGCAGGTGCTCGGGCCAGGACTCCTTGCCGAGGCCGCGCTCCTCCAGGTGCGTCGTGAGCTCCTCGAGAGTCAGGGTCGCCCCCGGAAGAAGTGTGACCACCGCACACACCTTCTCGCCGAACACCTCGTCCGGCACCGGCACGATGCCCACTGCGTCGACGGCCGGGTGGCTGTCGACGTGGTTCTCGACGACGACGGCGCTGATGTTCTTGCCGCCCCGGATGATGATGTCCGAGGTCCGGCCGACGACGGAGACGTAGCCGTCGTCGTCGACCGAGACCAGGTCGCCCATGAGCATGAAGCCGTCAGGGGCGTAGAGCTGCGCGTTGGCCGCGTCGTCGTCCCAGTAGCCGTTGCACGTCAGCGGACCCAGTCCCCCAGGGATGCCGGTCCCCTCGACCTCCTCGCCCTCCGGCGAGTAGAGCCGCATCTGCATCGAGGGGACGACCCGGCCTACCGTCGTGAGGCGCTTGTCGCGCGGGTCGTCGTGCCGGGTCGCCGTCAGCGCGCCGGTCTCGTTCGACCCGAAGAAGCTGAGCACGACCGCACCGGTGCGGTCCTCGAACTCGCGGGCGCGGTCCGGCGGGATCATCTCGCCACCGGTGAACATCACCTTCAGCGACGACAGGTCGTGCTCGCCCGACGCCGGGTGGTTGAGCAGCATCCGGAACTGCGTCGAGACGCACATCAGGACGGTGACCTGCTCCTGCTCGATGAGCCGCGCCATCGTCGGCACGTCGAACCGAGGGAGCACGACGCACGGACGACCCGAGACGATGGGCGCCACGTGGGCAGTCCAGAGCCCGAAGCCGAACGGCGCGGGGATGACCGACATGAAGGTCTCGTCCAGGCCGAGGTCACCGAACTCGACCGCGTGCTCGAAGAAGCGCATCCAGCGGGCCTGCGTCTGGGTGACCACCTTCGGCATGCCGGTCGTGCCGGACGTCGAGTTCAGCAGCCACAGGTCCTCGACCCCGAGGGCCCGAGCGGGGTCCAGCTGACCGGAGCCCGAGCCGAGGGTCAGCAGCCGGCGCGCCCCCGTCCTCGCGAGCAGGTGGTCCCGCTCGGCGTCCGAGGCACGGGAGCCGATGCCGACCCCGACGACGCCCGCCCGCTCCGTACCGAGGAAGGCCGCGTGCACCGCCTCGTCGTCCTGGAGCTGGATCCCCACCCGGTCGCCCGGGTCGAGATCCCTGAGCCCCCAGGCGATGTCGTCCGCCATCGCCGAGAGGTCGGACCAGGTCGTCCGACCGGACGGAGTGACGTAGGCCGTGCCCGAGTTGCGACGGACCAGGTCAGACAGCGACGCCGGCACTGAAGCTCTCGGGGTCGTCGATCACCGACTGCGGGACCGGGTGCCGGTAGAGCTTCGCCGCGTTGCCGTAGGTGAGCTTGTCCTGCGTCACGCGGGGGAGGTCCTTCAGGCACGTCGACAGGACTGACTGCGTCTTCGGCCAGAGCGAGTCGCAGTGCGGGTAGTCCTCCTCCATGAGGACGTTGTCCTCACCGATCACGTCGAGCAGCCGGAACGCCGACGGGTCCTCGAGCGCGCAGTACCAGAAGTTGCGGCGCAGCACGTCGGCCGGCGAGACATCCTTGATATGGTCCCAGGTGCCGTACATCGACGAGTACGACGACATGTGGTCCAGCCGGTCCATCAGCGCGGGCACCCAGCCGATGCCGCCCTCGGACAGCGCGATCTTGATGTCCGGGAAGCGGACCGGGATGAGCGAGTAGAGCCAGTCGACCGCCGCGTACATCGCGTAGGCGAAGAACAGCACACCGACGACGTCCGGCGGCGCGTCGTCCGACGTGGACGGCGAGGAGCTCGAGGAGCCGATGTGAAGGTTGAGCACCGTCCCCGTCTCGGCGCAGGCGCGCATGATCGGGTCCCAGTGGCCGGTGTGGAGCGACGGCAGCCCGAGCTTGTGCGGCGCCTCCGTGAAGGTCATCGCCGAGAAGCCGCGCTCGGCGTTGCGGTAGACCTCCTGCGCCCCGATCTCCGGGTCGAGCATGTAGGGGATCTGGCACGGGATGATGCGGTCCGGGTAGGAGCCGTACCACTCCTCGAAGTGCCAGTCGTTCCAGGCCCGCACCGACGCGAGCGCGAGCTCGGGGTCCTTGGTCGAGAGC
This sequence comes from Frankiales bacterium, assembly GCA_025464915.1. Classification (GTDB taxonomy): domain Bacteria; phylum Actinomycetota; class Actinomycetes; order Mycobacteriales; family SCTD01; genus RYN-111. The sequence goes on from JAODNF010000311.1 coordinate 18,826, forward strand.
TGGAGCCGCTGACCGCCGAAGCCCGGCAGGAACGACGGGAACGACATCGAGGCGTAGACGCCCGACAGGTCCATGTCGCGGACGCGGTGGTGGATGTCCCACGACCCGCGACGCATGTCCTCGAAGCGGCTGGGGTCGAACCCCCACTCGTCGACCGGACGGCCGACGACGGCGTTGAAGCCGACGTTGGGGAAGACCTGCCCGTCGTACATCCAGACGTGCGCGCCGTCCTTCTCGATGACCCGGGGCTGCTGCTCGGCGAACTTCGCCGGCATCCGCCCCTCGAAGGTGTGCGGCGGCTCGACGATGTGGTCGTCGACGCTGATGAACAGGTGGTCGCGCCTGGCCCGCGGCGGGTCGGGCAGCAGCGTGACCTTGCCCTTCACGGCCGTGGTGAAGCCGCTGCCGTTGTTGATGAGGTCGTCAAGGTCAGCCATCAGGAAAGGACCTCCGGGTCGTTGCGAAGCAGGGATCGCACGGCACCGTTCCAGTAGACCTCGGTACCGCGCTCGAGCAGGGACTTCTTCATGCCGACCTTGATCCCGCGCGTGATGGGCAGGGGCGAGCGGTCGATCGCGAGCAGGTCGTAGGCCAGCCGGCACACGCGGTCGATGGATGCGGCCTTGTAGGTCGCCTCCTCGATCGTCGGTGCCGTGACGATGACGCCGTGCGAGGCCAGGATCGTCGTGCTGTAGTCGCCGATCTGCTCCGCCAGCCGAACGGCCAGCTCGGCGGTGTCGACCTCGCCGGAGTACTCCTCGACGAGGTGCAGGTCGCCGTCGAACATCGACCCGGTCTGGTGCACCAGCTCGGGCAGGATGCCGGCGCCCGCGAGGACGCTCACGTGGTAGGGGTGGTTGTGCACGACGACCCGGGCGTCAGGGCGGCGGCGGTGCAGCTCGGTGTGGATGTGGATCGCGGGTGTGACGTCCCACTTGCCCTCCAGCACCTTGCCGTCGGCGTCGACGCGGCACAGGTCGGAGGCCTTCACCTCGTCCCACCACAGGCCCCAGGGGTTGACCCACATGCTCCCGGTGTCGGCGGCCACGGTGATGTGTCCGGCGATGTTCTCGCTGAACCCGCTGCGGGCCAGGATGCGGAACGAGCAGGCCAGCTGCTGCTGCATCGTCAGCTCGACGCCGATGCCCGGCGTGATCGACGGCGACCAGACCTCGCGGCCTCCGGCCCGGACCTCCTCGACGGCTGTCATGACCTCTCCACAAGCTGCTGGAGCAGGCCCTCGATGCGCTCGTTGGACGCACGCGTCTGGGACATCTCGGCGTGCAGCCGGGTGAGCCAGAACGCGAAGTAGCTGAAGCCGCCGGCGATCACCAGGCAGCCGCCGAGGATGCCTCCGCTGATCAGGTAGGGGATCTGCTCGAAGACGTAGATCGTGTGCGAGGCGCCCATGTAGCCGAGGAACACCATGCAGAGCCCCAGCGAGATCGCTGCGCCTCCGAACACGAACAGCAGCTTCGACCGGTCCGTCGAGGTCTTGCCGCGCAGTCTGGTCGCGCGTTCCGACAGGTGCGCGTACCTGCCTGCCATCTCCGCTGAGAGCTCAGTCATCGAGGTCCTCCTCCAAGGGGCACCGGACAGGGCGTGGTTCGACGAGCAGCAGGCCGGGCACCTGCCAGAGCCCGGCCAGGCCGAGCAGCCCGCCGACGACGGCCAGCAGCACCGACCAGGTCGGAGCGGTGCTGCCGGACGCGACGGGCTCGAGGGCGACGGTGGTCCCGTCCCCCACGGGCGCGGTGGTCGGGCCGGGTACGACGGGGACGACGACCCCGCCCGCGGTGCCGCCGGGCTGCACCGGCGCCAGGACCCCCGGGCTCGCGGGCTGCGGCGCCGACGTCGGCACGGTCACCACCGGGGTGAGGCCCGGCGGCAGCGGCGGGAGCACCAGGGGCGACGAGGCGCTCGCGCCGGCGACGACGTGCGAGCCGCCGAAGCTCGCGGTGAGGGTGCTCGGATAGCCGGGTGTGCGCCAGAAGACGAGCAGCGAGCCCGCGTCGTAGGTGATCGTCCCGCCGCTCTTCTGCTGCGTCGCTGAGGAGAGCGTGATGGACATGCCGAGCGAGGCCAGCGCCGAGTTGACGGTGGCGACGGCCGTGGGCGGCACGGCCCCGTGCTGGGTGTCGACGGTGACGCCCTGGTCGTCGACCACGACCGGGACGCCCGCGACTGTCAGCCCGGACACGGTGGTCTTGCCCTTGGCCGTCGCGTTGACGCCGTCGGTCGTGGCCTCCGCGTGCGACACGACCGAGCCGATCTTCACGATGCCCGCGACGCTGACGTCCCTGGCGGTGCTGTCGGCGGTGACCTTCGCGGTGCTGCTGCCGAGCTGCGCCACGCTGCCGCTCGAGGAGCTGCCGAAGCCGAGCGTCGAGCCCGCTGCGCCGCCGTCGACCTGGGCGTCCGCCGTGGTCCTCGCCAGGGTGGCGTCCGCGGCCATGTGCGATCCGGGGACGGAGTCGTTGGTGGCCGTGTGCGACGCGCTGCCGCTGCGGGCCTCGGCGCGCACGGGGTCGTTGAGCGCCGTCACCTGCGACGGTGCACCCGGCTGCACCAGCAGCACCAGCGACCCCGCGTTGCCCACGAGCGAGCCCGGCCAGGCGACCGAGGACAGCGCGTAGCCGACACCGCCCGCCAGCGAGACCTGGCTCTGCGGGACGTCGCCCTCGGCCTCGGGGTGGGAGTTGGCGCTGGGCTCGTCCTCGGTGAACCGGATCGCCGCCGACTGGGCCTGCAGGTCGTAACCGAAGAACCCGCTGCCGGGCGAGCCCGCGGCGTCGGCCGGGTAGAGGAAGACGGCCGTGACGAAGCACGCAACCGCCGGGACCAGCAGCAGGAGCCTTCTCATGCCGCGCCTCCCAGGTACGCCGCCGACAGGTGCTCCTCGACCTCGGCCGGAGTCCCGCGCCGGGTGACGCGGCCCTGGGCCAGGATGACGGCGTAGTCGGCCACGGCGAGCGCCGTCTGAGCGAACTGCTCGACGAGCAGGATGGCGATCCCCTCCTCGGCAAGGGTGCGGACCAGCTCGTACAGGTCCGCCACGATCAGCGGTGCGAGCCCCATCGAGATCTCGTCGAGCAGCAGCACAGCGGGGTCGACGAGCAGGGCCCGCGACATCGCGAGCATCTGCTGCTCGCCTCCTGACATCGTCCCGGCGAGCTGTCCCCGCCGCTCCCCCAGCCTCGGGAAGCGCGAGAAGGTGCGCTCCTCGACCTCGGGCAGTCGCAGGCCGCCGACCCCGGTCCACATCCGCAGGTTCTCCGCGACCGTCAGGTTCGGGAAGATGCCCCGCCCCTCAGGGATCCGGCACACGCCGGCCTGCGCGAGCGAGGCCGCATCGGCCCCGTTCACGTGAACGCCACCGACGTGCAGGCAGCCGCCCATCGGCGTGAGGGTGCCGCTCGTCGTGCGCAGCAGGGTCGTCTTACCGGCGCCGTTGGGGCCGAGGAGCGCGACGACCGTCGCCGGCTCGACCGTGAGGCTGACGCCGTGCAGCACCTCGATCGAGCCGTAGCCCGCCCGCAGGTCGATGAGCTCGAGGGCAGCGTGGGCTGTCATGCGGCACTCGTCCCGAGGTAGGCGGCCTGGACGGCCGGGTCCTGCTGCACCTGCTCCGGCGCTCCGCTCGCGATGATCGCGCCGAAGTCGAGGACGTGCAGGTGGCTGCTGACGCGCATCACGAGCTCGACGTCGTGCTCGACGAGCAGGATCGACCGGCTGCCGTCCGCGACGAGCTCGACGAGCAGGTCCCCGAGGGCCTCCGACTCCGTCGTGTCGAGACCTGAGCCTGGCTCGTCGAGCAGCAGCAGCCGAGGCTGCGAGGCGAGGGCGCGAGCCACCTCGACGAGGCGCAGCAGGCCGGTCGGCAAGCGGTCGACCCGCTCGTGCTCGATCTCCAGGAGACCGACGCGCTCGAGGAGGTCGGAGGCGGTACGGCCAGGGTCGGCGTCGTCCCTGGACCAGCTGCGCCGGGCCTCGGCCGCGGCGAGCACGTTCTCGTGGACGGTCAGCGAGGAGAACACCTCGATCCGCTGGAAGGTCCGGCCCAGGCCCTTGCGCGCCCGCAGGTGCGGCGCCAGGCCGGTGACGTCCTCGCCGGAGAGCAGCACCCGACCGGCACTCGGCCGCTCAAGGCCCGTGATGACGTTGAACAGCGTGGTCTTTCCGGCCCCGTTCGGGCCGATCAGCCCGACGACCGCACCCTCGGGCACGTCGAGGGTCACGCCCTTCAGGGCCTGCACCCCGCCGAAGCGGACCTCGACCCTGTCAACCTGCAGCACGGGCCACCTCCCGGACTCTCGATACCCGGAGCGCGCGCAGCTTCTCGCCCGCGTCAGCGAGCTGGCCGCCGATGCCGTAGCGGTTGCGGCCCAGCGCCAGGACGCCCAGTCCGGTGAACAGGAACTGGACCTGGCCGAGGTCGGGGAACAGCTCCTGGAACTTGGGGAACAGCGCGTACGACATCGCAGCCAGGAACGCCCCGGTCGGTGAGAAGAGGCCACCGAGCGTCGCGAGCAGCAGGAGCACGCACGAGTTGAGCAGCAGGAAGTCGTTGTTGCTGATCGACCCGTGCAGCCCACCCAGCAGAGCTCCGCCCACCCCGGCGATCGCGGCCGACAGGGCCATGACGACCAGCCGGGTCGAGGTCGCGCTGACGCCCATCGTGGCGCTGGCAGCCGGGCTGTCGTTGAGGGCGATGAGCCGGCGGCCGAAGGCGCGGCGTCGCAGCGCGAGCACGCCGACGGCGGCGAGCGCGAAGACGGCGGCGAGGAAGGCGAAGAAGACCCTGTCGTCCTGGAGGTCGATGCCCGGCAGCGACGGGCGCGGGACCTCGAGGCTCGAGCCGGAGCCCAGGGCGTGCAGGAAGAAGATCTTGTCCATCGCCTGCGCGAAGGCCAGCGTCGCGAGGGCGAGGAACAGCCCACGCAGCCGGACGACGGTGACGGCGACGAGGGCACCTGCCGCCGCGGGGAGCAGCGCCGCCAGCGCGAGCCCGCCCAGTCCTCCACCGGCCTTGGCCATGGCGTAGGCCCCGAGGCCCGCGAAGGTGAGCTGGCAGAGCGACACCTGCCCGCCGTAGCCCGACAGCAGGACCAGGCTGAGCATGACGACGCCGAGCACCATGCCCTGGCCACCGATGGCGAGGTTCGCCGGGGACAGCTGGGAGCCGACGACTCCCGCGACCAGGACGAAGGCCGCGCCGGAGAGCAGGGAGCGCTGCAACGACGGCGGCCGGGGCATCCGGAGTCCCTGCAGGGAGCCGGCCCGGAGCCGCTCGCCCTTGATGAACAGGACAGCGAGGAACAGCAGGATCATGGGGATCGCGGGCGACACGTAGTCGTTGAACCACGGCGGCGCGTAGCCGACGGCCTGCTGGTTCAGGAAGCCGATCAGCAGGGCGCCGCCCACCGTCGCGGGCAGGTTGCGCAGCCGGCCGATCATGGCCGCGGCGTAGCCGTTGATGACGAGCAGCGTGAGGTCGGTGACGTTCAGCGTCACGAGCGGGGCCAGCAGGATCCCGGCGAGGGCTGCGAGCGACGAGCCCATCGCCCACGACAGCTGCGAGACCCGCTCGGGCTTGGTGCCTGCTAGGGCCGCGAGCTCCGGGTCGTCGACCACCGCGCGCATGGCGATGCCGAGCCGCGAGCGGCTGAAGAACAGCCGCAGCGACACCGCGACCGTCACGGCGGCGGCGATCACGAGGAGCTGGTTCCAGTCGATGACGAGGCTGAAGACCGTCACGGTGTGACCTGCGAAGAACCGCGGCAGCACCCGCGTCGTGTCCGGCGGCCAGACCAGGAAGGCGAGGCCGAGCAGCGTGACGAGCAGGCCGAGGGTCGCGACGAGCGTGACGCCGATGGGCGCGCCGTACAGCGGTCTAACGAGGATCCGCTCCACCACGGCGCCGAGGAGCGGCGCCAGGACGAGCAGCACGACGAGGAACGCGACCGGCGCCGGCCAGCCCCAGGCGATGTGCAGCTGCCAGAAGGTGAAGGCAGCCACCATGCCGATCGCGCCGTGGGCGAAGTTGAAGATGCCCGAGGTGACGTAGGTGACGACCAGCCCCGACGCCGTCAGGGCGTAGACGCACCCGAAGACGAGTCCGCTGATGGCCAGCGCCAGGAAGGTCGTCATCGCCGGGCCGTCAGCCCTTGTAGTGGTAGAAGGCGCCGCAGCGGAAGCCCGTCGCCGGCGTGTCCTTGCGCTGCCACACGCCGTTCACGATCGTGAGCACGACGTAGCAGCTGTTGGGACCCTTCCCCGCAGGGTCCGCCTTGGCGAACATGCCCATGCCGTCGTAGGTGTGGATCGTCGTGAGCGCGTCGAGGAACGCCTTGCGGGTCAGGTGCGGCCCGGCCTTCTGCAGGGCCTGGACGGCGAGCTGCGCCGAGCCCCAGCCCCACGCGGAGTAGAGGTCCTCGTGCGCCTGCTGGCCGGTCTGCTTCATCCACTTCTGGTAGAGCGCGACACCCGGGATCGCGGCATCGGCCGGGTTGAAGAACGCGGCGTGCGGCTGGTCGGCGAACATGCCGTTCGCGGCCGCACCGGCCTCCGGGATGAAGCTCGGGTCGTAGGCCGCGTCACCGGCGCCGACCGCGATCATGGTGGGGTGCCACTGCTGCTGCTGGGCGGCGTTCAGCACCTTGGCGATGGTGTGCGAGTCGGCGCTGACGAAGTAGAGGAACTGCACGCCAGCGTTGCGCATCCGGATGATGTCGGCGGTGAAGTCGGTCTCGCCCGGCGAGTAGTTGCGGGTGTAGACGAACTTGTAGCCCACCGAGCCCGCCGCGGCCTCGATGCCCTTGAAGATCTCGACGGCCGAGCCGATGTTGCCGACCAGGGACGCGGAGTGCGTGATCATGTCTGGGTGCAGGCTCTTGTAGTACTGGAAGGAGCCGAGGCGGTAGCCGGGTGACAGCGGGTTGATGCTGAAGGCGTTCGGCAGTCCGCCCAGTGCCGTCGTGAAGGAGACCGAGACCTCCGACATCGTGGGGTTGCTCTTCAGCACCGGGGCACCGCAGTTGTCGTAGAGCGACAGCGAGCTGACCCAGCCGAAGACGTGACCGGCCTGAGCGAGGTGCTGCGTGCGGTTCTGACCGCAGTCGAGCTGGTCGTCGGCGACCTCGAGCTTGAGCTGCCGGCCGAAGACGCCGCCCTGGCTGTTGATGTAGGCCAGGTAGGCCTGGGCGCCGTAGACGTCACCGGAGAACAGCCCGGGAACGGGGCCCGACAGCGTCGTCACGGCTCCGAGCGAGATGGACGTCGCCGTGACGCCCCTGTCGGTCGCACCACCGTTGCCGCCGGGCGGTGCGGGCGCGATGCCGGTCGAGCCGCTCCCGGCGCCGGTCGTCGAACTCGTCCCCGTGGTGCTGCCCGTCGTGCCCCCCGTCAGTGGGGTGGACCCGGTGGTCGTACCCGAGCCGACCGCCACGCCCGTCGTGCTGCCGCCCGGGGACGCACCACCGGTGGCCCCGCCCTGCACGACGCTCGCGGCGCCCTGGCCGGTGGCGCCACGGATGCCCTTCTCGCGCAGGGAGGAGTCGACGCGCAGGCCGCACGAGCTCACCGCGAGCACCGCGGTGGCCAGGGCAGCGGTCCGGATCAGGGCGGATCGCATGGGTAACACGTGCGGAACGTAGCCCCATCATCATAATGATGGCAACACAGGTCTACAGTCCTTGGCGTGACGACCCCCCGGCCGCGCCGCTCACGCGCAAAGGTCCGGCAGCCGCGCGTGGCGGAGGTCCTCGCCGATGTGCTGCGGGACCGGATCCTGTCGGGCGATCTCGACGACGGCGCGCTGCTGCCGAAGCAGGACGACCTGCTCGCGGAGTTCGGCACGTCGAAGGCGTCCGCCCGGGAGGCGTTCCGGATCCTCGAGACGGAGGGTCTGGTGACGGTGCTGCGCGGCAACGTCGGCGGTGCGGTCGTGCACCGGCCCAAGCCGGAGACGGCGGCCTACATGCTGGGCCTGGTCCTGCAGTCCAAGCGGGTGGAGCTGTCCGACGTGGGCGCGGCCCTGCAGTACGTCGAGCCGCTGTGCGCCGCGCTCTGCGCCGGCCGCGAGGACCGCGCGACGCAGGTGGTGCCTCAGCTCGAGGCCGCCCATCAGGCGCTGGTCGACGCCATCAACGACGGTGACGAGGCCCAGGCGGTGCCGGCGTCCCGCGCCTTCCACGAGGAGCTCGTGAAGCGCTCGGGCAACGAGACGATGATCCTGCTCGCCGGTGCGCTCGAGTCGCTCTGGTCGGCCCACGAGGGCGCCTGGTCCGTGGCCGCCTCCGAGGCCGGCCGTTTCCCCGAGCCGCTGCTGCGCAAGCGTGCCCTGCAGGAGCACGAGCAGCTCATCGACGCCATCGCCGCCGGCGACATCGACCGGGCCACCCGCACCGCCCGCCGGCACCTCACAACGGCGCAGCAGTACCCACTGGGCGACGGGAGCGGTGGTGCAGTCCAGGCGTCGTACCTGCGCCGGATCCCCTAGTGGTCAGCGGTTCTGATCAGCAGGCGGGGCACTGACCCGTCGAGGTCGGTGAAGCCGTACTCGTCCGCGAGGTCGGCGATCCGGACAGCCCTGCCGGTCTTCGCGATCACGTTCTCGTCGCCCGCCAGGGCGGCCACGCCGCGACCGACGAAGCGCGGCGTCTCGGCCTGACCGAGGTCGAACTTCCCCTCACCACCGAGGTCGAGGTACTGGCCGCCGGCCTCGTCGGTCTTCGCGCCGAACATGACCAGCTCGGTCTTCACCAGCCCGGGCCAGACCGAGATGGCAGCCACGCCGTGGTCGCGCAGCTCGTGCGCCATGTCGGCCGTCATCTTGTCCACCGCGGCCTTGCCCACGCCGTACGGCACGTTGTGGGCGTACTGCACCGCACCGTCGCTCGTGACGTTGACGATGAGCCCGCTGCCGGCCTCGACCATGCTCGGCGCGGCGAGGGCGCTGGCGACGTAGTGGCTTCGGCAGCCGATGCCGATGACCTCGTCCCACGCCTTGACCGGGAGCTGCCAGAAGGGCGTGCCGAGCCAGCCGGCGAGGTCGGGGGCGGAGAAGACGTTGTTGACCAGGACGTCGATGCGGCCCTGCTCGGCGAGGACCTGCTGAATCGCTGCTTCGACGGCGTCGTCGTCGTGGTGGTCGACCGCGAGGGCGATGCCCGTCCCGCCGAGCGCGTCGATCTGAGCGGCGGTCTCCCCCACCGTGCCCGGCAGCATGCCGCCGTCGACTGTGCGGCCGGTGACGTAGACCGTCATCCCGGCCGCGCCCAGCTCCAGGGCGATGCCCTTGCCGATCCCCCGGCTGGCACCCGTGACCACAGCGACCTTCGACATGTTGAGCCCTCCCTTGTGCGCAACATAGCAATGATGGGACGTTGCGCACATGACTCAGGCGCGTACCTCCGTGGCTACCTTCGACGGCAGCGACGCAGGCGCGTGGCTCGGCATCCGCTACGGCGTGGCCGACCGCTGGCAGGCCCCGCGACCGGTCGGTCCGGTCGACGGGCTGCAACCGGCGAAGTGGTTCGGGCCGTCCGCCCCGCAGCAGCCCGGTCCGATGTCCGGCGCCGTCCCCGGCATGGCGGTCACCGACACGGCCGAGGACTGCCTGACCCTGAACGTCTGGGCACCGCACGCCGCGGACGGTCTGCCGGTGATGGTCTGGATCCATGGCGGCGCGTTCCAGATCGGCGGCACCAGTCTGCAGACGTACGACGGCAGCACCCTGTCCCGTGAGCAGCAGGTCGTCGTGGTGTCGCTCAACTACCGCCTGGGGGCGCTCGGCTGGCTCACCGGCGTCGACGGCGTCGTCCCGAACTGCGGCCTGCTCGACCTGCAGCTCGGCCTGCAATGGGTCCGGGACCACATCGCGGCCTTCGGCGGCGACCCCGCCAACGTGACGGTCTTCGGCGAGTCCGCCGGCGCGGGTGCGGTGCTGCACCTGATGGCGAGCAGCACCGGCCTGTTCGACAGGGCGATCGCGATGTCCCCCGGCGCCGGCCAGACGCTGCCGTCCGAGCTCGGCAGGCAGGTGGCGGACGCGTTGCTCGCCAAGGTGCCCCTCGACGCTCCGGTCGAGGACATCCTCGCTGCCCAGGCGGAGGTCAGCGCCGAGCTGCTCCCCCTCGTCGGCGCCATGCCGTTCCACCCGTCGGGGGAGCCGCTCTGGGGCCGCACGGGCGACGTGCCGCTGCTGATCGGCACGACGTCGCAGGAGATGTCGCTGTTCGTCCCGCCGATGGAGCTGGACGCCGACACCCTGACGTCGCTGCTAGAGCCGCTGCTGTCAGCGGAGGCGCACCGGCCGCTCGGCGCCGATGCCGTGAACCGGGTCGTGAAGGCCTACAGCGGACCGACCGCCATGGCCGACATCGCCACCGACGTCACGATGCGGCTGCCCGTCGAGCGCCTCCTCGACGCTCACCCCGGGCCCGCGTACGCCTACCAGTTCACCTACGAGACGACCCACGGCGCCTGCCACGCCGCCGACCTGCCCTTCGTCTTCAACAGCTTCGACGTCGAGGGCTGGCGCGACTGGGTCGGTGGCTCCCCCGACGGGCTGGGCCGCACCATCCGCGACGCCTGGGCGGCGTTCGCCCGCACCGGCGTCCCGCGCGACGACTGGCCGCCCTACGACGAGCGGCGCCTGATGATGGAGCTCGGCCCCGAGGTGACGGTGGTGGCCGACCCCCTCGCCGAGGCGCGCAGCCGCTGCGCCCCCGTCCTGTAGCCGCGGCTCTCTGGTCCGTCCCCCGCCCCGTGCTGGCGAGCGCAGGACGTCAACGGCCGAGTCGCTCGCGGATGAGGAACTTCGGCACGCACATCGCCCACGCCTCGGTCACCCGCTCCTGCATCTCGTCCAGGTCCAGCTCGCCGATGCGGCAGGCGACCCACTGGTACCTCATGTCCGACGCGCCGGGCAGCAGGTAGCGGTCGTCGGACGCGACAAGGGCCGTCCGTTCCTCGCGCGGGAAGGCGAAGCCCATCAGCGTCTCGTCGCGACTGAAGGCGCAGTAGACGATCGACGTGACGCGGAACTTCACGCGGTCGTGGATGAGGTGCTCGGTGGTGCGGGGCAGCGTCAGCGCCAGCTTGCGCACGTCCTCGACGGTGGCCACGCCCACATATTCGCTGGACTCACCGACAACCGCCAGGCATCCTGACCGGCTCAGCACCGAGGAAGGACCGACCGCGTGACACGCAGACGAGATCAGCACCTACGGGTGCCCGTCCTGCGCTGATCGCGGGGTCACCCGGGCGCCCCGACCTACCGGAGAGCCCCGTGGACACCATCCTGGGACAGTTCGACCTGTCCGACCTGCACAACGACCTCGGTCCCTACCTGTACTTCCGCGCGCACGAGCGCCGCGGCGACGCGCACCTCGTGAAGCGCGACCTCAAGCACGCCGTCACGCGCGACGTGCTGCCCGACCGGGCCGTCCTCGTCCGGACCGTCGACAACGGTCCCTGCGTCGACGTGCTCGCCGAGGTGGACGACACCGTCGTGCTGCTCCGCACCTGGAAGCAGGCGGCCGACGTCTGGGTCACGGCTCACGACGAGCCCACCGCCCGGGCCGTCGCCTCGGAGATCGAGGCGCGCGCCTTCAAGCAGCCGGCGCAGGGCCGCATCGAGCTGCGGTTCACCTCCGACGACAGCAGCACCCGGTACGTCGAGGTGGACGTGCCCACGTGGACCCAGGTCGAGGGCCACTACAGCCCGGCCGTGCACACCGCGCTGAACGGCCTCGTCGCGCACCGGCACTCGACGGCAGAGGCCCGTCGCCTGATGCTCTGGCACGGCGAGCCGGGTACGGGGAAGACGACCGCCATCCGGGCGCTCCTGCACGCGTGGCAGGAGTGGACCGAGGCGGTGGTCGTCACCGACCCCGAGTCGCTGCTCTCGAGCGGCAAGTACCTGCGCCGCGTGATGCTCGACGCCAACGACGACCACAAGTGGCAGGTGGTCGTCCTCGAGGACGCCGAGTCCCTGCTCCACAAGACCGGCGGCAAGGGGATGGCGAAGCTGCTGAACCTGTGCGACGGCCTGCTCGGGCAGGGCCTGCGCTGCCTGTTCCTCATCACCACCAACGAGCCGCTGCAGGCCGTGCACCCGGCGCTCGTCCGCCCCGGACGCTGCCTGTCGCGCGTCGAGTTCGACCGGCTCCCCGCCAGCCAGGCTGCCGGCCTGCTGGGCCGTCCCGTCGACCGCGGCATGACGCTCGCCGAGGTGATGGCGGCCAAGCCGGTGACGGTCGTGCAGGAGCCGGTCGCGGTGGGTCAGTACCTGTAGAACCGCTGCACGTCGGCCCACTCCCGCTCGAGTCCCTTCGTCACCGCCGCGCTCAGCGGGGCGAAGGGCTCGAGCGCTCCGGACGACACGGTCCAGGTGGCGACGGCCCTGCCCCTGACCAGTGCGATCGGCTTGAAGATGCCGTTGACCGTGATGACGCCCTCGGCACCTGCCATCACCCAGTCGCGGGAGTCCCAGCCGCAGAGCAGCTCGTCCCAGGGACCGAGCAGCGTGGGCCCGGGCACGGTCGCCTCGTACGCCGGAGCCTCGCGTCCCTGGAGGGCGGCGCGGGCGTCGCGCAGGGTCAGCCCGGCCCACTTCGCGAGGTCGCGGTCGGTCGAGGGGCCGTGGCCGGCGAGATAGCGGGTGCCGAGCTCCTGGAGCGCCGTCTCGCGCGACACCCTCGGCTGCTTGCCGAGCCAGTCGGCGACGAGCACGAAGGCCTGCTCCCGGCCGACCATCGGCCCACGCACGCAGATGCCTGCCAGCGTCGCCTTGAGGAGCAGGTGCACGATCGCCTGCCCCGCGACCGGGACGCCCTTGCGCTCCAGGGCGTCCTTGAGCTGCGTGCGGGTCGCCGGCCCGTCTTTCAGCACCCTCGTGATGATCGGCAGCGCCTTGTCGGCCTGGCCGGTCGAGACGCCCTCCTGCCGCAGCCGCGTCGCGTTGCTCGTCACGAGCTGGGGCGTGGTCAGCGCGTGCAGCCAGGCGTAGTCCTCCGACCGGATCAGGTGCAGCGTCCCGCGGTTCACCCAGGTGACGACCGCGGCGCGTGAGGCGAGGGCCTCGTCCACGTCGTCGACGGTCAGCCCGGTGCTGCGAGCTCGCACCCCGAGCTGGCCGGCCCGCAGCTCCTGGCACTGGACAGCGAGGCAGCGGTCGAGCACGCCGAGGACGGAAGTCGCCTTCGGGCCCGCGAGCAACTGGGCCGCGAGCCGTGGGATCACTCCGCGAGGGTAGGCGGGCAGGCTGAGAGCAGCGCAAGGAGGACGGCGTCCAGCTCGGGCTCCGGGGCACCGGATGCCATCTCGTCACAGGTGAGCAGCACCCGCGTGCCGCCCGACCCGACGGGCGTGAACGCCCAGGTCAGGAACACGCCGTCCTCACAGCCGTCGCCGACGGACATGAGCAGCTGGCAGGAGGTGCGGGACTGCAGCACCTCGGTCTGGTCGGACCACAGCTGCGTGACGAGGCGGTGGACCTCGTCCCAGGCCCGGACGACGGGCACCGGCAGCAACGTTGTCGCCGACGTCGTCGAGAGCAGCTCGTCGGACGTCATGGCCGGACCGCGATGCCCGTGAACAGCGAGCCGATGGCTCGGGGCACGCCCTTCTCGTACCGGTGGTCGACCTGCTTCACCTCGAGGCCGCCCCGGGTAAGGATCCCGGGGACGTCGCGGTCGAGGTGGCAGCCGGCGGCGAGGACCCGCTGAACCGGGTTGACCCGGCGCTGCCAGCGCACGACGCCGACGTCCGGCGCCAGCCCGTGCTCGGCGAAGTGCACTGCCCCACCCGGGCGCAGGACCCGCGCCATCTCCCGTACCGCCTTCTCGGGGTCCGGGATCGAGCACAGGCTCCAGGTGCACAGCACCATGTCGGCGGACTCGTCCTCGAACGGCAGCGCCTGCCCGTCGAGCCCGCTGATCTCGACCGGCACCGGCGACGCGGCGATTCGGTCGGCGGCCAGCCGGACGCCGACACCGAGCGGCTCGACGGCCCGGACGCGCGTGACGGTCGAGGGCAGGTACGGCAGGTTGTGGCCGGTGCCGAAGCCGATCTCCACCACGTCGCCGGCGAGCCCTGCGCAGACCTCCGCGCGGACGTGCCGGGTCTGGGCCGTGTCCATCACCTTGTTCATCAGGTGCGGGAACACCCGCTCGCTGTAGCGGCTCATGTCGGCGTCGTCATCCCCCCCAGGTGTCAGACGTGCCCTCACAGTGTGACCGCACCAGCCCTCGCTGTGAAGAGAACGGGGAGTTCTGTGAGGATGACGCTCATGCGTCTCGGTATCCAGATCCCGTCGTTCACGTTCCCCGGTGGCAAGGCCACCCTCGGCCAGGACCTCGCCGCGATCGCCCGTACGGCGGACGACGCCGGGTTCAGCGCCATCGCCGTGATGGACCACTTCTTCCAGATCGGCCCGGTGGGCCCGCCGGAGATGGAGATGCTCGAGGCCTACACGACGCTCGGCTTCCTGGCCGGCCACACCAGCCGCGCACAGCTGCTCACCCTCGTCACCGGCGTGATCTACCGCGAGCCGGGCCTGCTGGCGAAGACGCTCAGCACCCTCGACGTCCTGAGCGGCGGCCGTGCGGTGCTCGGCATCGGGGCGGCGTGGAACGAGCAGGAGGCCAGGGGCCTGGGCTTCCGGTTCCCGCCGGTGGCCGAGCGGTTCGAGCGGCTCGAGGAGACCCTGCAGATCTGCCGGCTGATGTTCGACGGCCAGGACACGTCGTACGACGGGAAGCACTTCACCCTGGAGCGCACCCTCAACGTGCCCTCGCCCATCAGCGCCCTCCCGATCATGATCGGCGGCGGCGGGGAGAAGAAGACGCTGCGGCTGGTCGCGCAGTACGCGCAGCTGTGCAACCTGTTCCCTGGGCCCGACCTGGCGCACAAGCTCGAGGTCCTGCGCGGCCACTGCGAGGCGGTCGGCAGGCCGTACGACGACATCGAGAAGACCGTCTACTACACGTTCGACACGGCCAAGTCGTCCGCCGAGACGGTGGACGAGCTCGGCGCCCTGAAGGACCTCGGATTCGGCCTCGCTCTCGGCGGCGTGCGGGACGTCCACACCCTGGCGCCTCTGGAGACGATCGGCGCGGAGGTGCTGCCCCAGCTCTGACCGGGTAGGGGCCGCCCATGGCCTACGTCAGCGAGTCAGGTTCCTTCGAGCGCGACACCCGTTACCTGAACGGGGACTGGGGTCCGGAGCCCGGGCGCTACCAGCTGGTGGTGAGCCGGGCGTGCCCCTGGGCGAGCCGCGCGATCGTCGTCCGGGAGCTGCTCGGACTTCAGGAGGCGCTGCCGATGCTGGTCTGCGGGCCCGTGCACGACGAGGACTCGTGGACCTTCGAGGGCGGCCGGCTCAAGGACCTCTACCCCGACGGGTACGACCGCGGCATCACGGTGCCTGCGATCGTCGACCTCACCACGGGCACCGTCGTCAACAACGACTACCCGTCGCTGACGCTCAGGCTCGAGACGGAGTGGACCGCCCTGCACGCCGAGGGCGCACCGGACCTCTACCCCGAGCCGCTCCGCGAGGAGATGGACGAGGTGATGGAGCTGGTCTTCCACGACGTGAACAACGGCGTCTACAAGTGCGGCTTCGCCGGCGACCAGGACGCGTACGAGAAGGCCTACCGCACCCTGTGGGACCGTCTCGACTGGCTCACCGACAGGCTCTCGGGTCAGCGCTTCCTGATGGGCGACGCGATCACCGAGGCGGACGTGCGGCTGTTCACGACCCTGGTGCGCTTCGACGCGGTCTACCACTCGCACTTCAAGTGCAACCGCCAGAAGCTGAGCGAGATGCCGGTGCTGTGGCGCTACGCGCGCGACCTGTTCCAGACGCCCGGGTTCGGCGACACCGTCGACTTCGAGCACATCAAGCAGCACTACTACGTCGTGCAGAAGGACATCAACCCCACGCAGGTCGTGCCCCTCGGTCCGGACCTCAGCGGGTGGCAGCAGCCGGTGTGAGGCACGACCAGCGGAAGTGCCGGTGGGGCTGGAGCCTCACGGTGATGCGCAGCCCCGGGACGCCGGTCTGCTTCTCGTCCGCAGGGACGACGGTACGCGCGCCGCGACCGCCCTTGTCGATGCTGATGACGTCGAGCCCGCGGGTGTAGTCGGCGACGTAGACGAGGTCGTCGCGGCCGGGGAAGAAGTCGGCCTGAGAGGCGGTCGTGCTGTCGCCCGCCCAGACGCCGACGGGGCGCGGGTGCCTCGGGTCGGACACGTCGAGGAAGCGGACGCCGGCGCCGTACCACGCGTCGGCCACGACCTTGCTGCTGTTGAGCGAGAACCAGTGGCTGCTGCAGTACTGCTTCTGCGTCAGCGGCCCGTGGTTGTCGGCGTTGACAGGGGCGTTCCAGCTCGAGACGGGACGGAGCAGCTTCGCCTTGCGGTCGATGCGCCAGACCTCGAAGCGGCCGTCGTCCGTGCAGCCCGGTGCGTAGCTCTCCTCGGTGATGAGCCAGGTGTCGCGGTCGAGGCGCTTGCCGCCGTGCAGGATCAGGTTGTCGTTGGCCTTGTTGTCCGCGGCACTGACGCGGGCGACGAGGGTCGGGTGCAGCGGGTCCTTCCCGAGGCGGTGGACCGCAGCCCCCTTGCTGCCGTAGACGGTGATGTCGCCGAAGCGGTCGACCTCGGCGTCGTGGACCGAGCCGCCGGCCGGTGTGGCGAACGTGCCGACGACCTTCGGCACGGCGAGGTCGCGCACGTCGACGACCACGACCTGGCTGCCTCCGGACACCCACAGGTAGCGGTCACCGTCGACGAGCGTCGAGGTGTGGCCGTACCCGCTCGGCAGGCCGACCCCGCCGATGACGGTCGGCCTGGACGGTGTGCGGAGGTCCACCAGGTTGACGCGTCCGGCGCCGCCGACCTGACTGTCCTGGCTCATGACGGCGAACCGCCGCGTCTGCGAGACCGCGATGTCCTCGTTCTGGTAGTTCGGCAGCTCGAGCTTCGCGAGCGGCTTGGGGGCCCGAGGGTTGCTGACGTCGAAGACCTGCAGGCCGCCGGTCAGCTTCACCGGCGTCGCGCCCGCCTCGTTCCAGACGAGGTCGGGCTCCGAGAGCACGTAGACCGTCCTGCCGAGGAAGTGCCCGCTGACGGCGCCCCCGGCGTCGAACGCGTGCGAGACCAGGTGCACGTTCGGTGTGGCCACGCCCGAGGAGCTGGAGGGCAGCAGCTGGGCCGGGGCGGCGTGCGCCGGCGGTGCGAGCACGGTGGCCGTGCAGAGGGCGGCGAGCAGGACGCGGCGCATGCCTCGTCGTTCGACGTGAGCGCGGCTATCCCTGCCTGGCAACACCCAGGGAACCCGGCGGCAACCCCGGGGAGACCGTCGACAGACCGGTCTGGCCGCACCGCTTGGCGCACGCCGATCAGGTACGAACCCGGTCAATGTGCGGCCGATGACAGGATGCCCTAACCTCGCCGGGTGGCGGCTCCCGACCTCCGAGGAGTGCCCCCGCTCCCCGTCCGAACAGGGGCTGCCGCGCGGACGGACGCAGCGGTTGCCGCGACGCGAGCCCGTGGTTGCCTGAGGGACGGCGGGGCAGGTCCCTGACATGCCCGCCCTGACCCTCATCGGCGTCTACCGCGAGCGCAACGCTGCGTGCATGCTGGCCATCGCGCGGCAGGCCATGGCACTCGGGGCCGAGGTGCGCCTGCACGCCCTGGGAGAGGTCGAGCGCAGCCTGGCGCGCTGGACGGTCGCCCAGGGCGCCGGTGGTCGTTGCACGCTGCTGAACGAGCTGTACCTGGGCGCGCAGCCGACGGGCGACGTGGTGGTCTCCGACGACGACGTGGACTTCTGCCGCGGAGACCTCGCGCGGTTCCTCACGCACTTCCACGAAGGCGGCTGGGACCTCGCCCAGCCGGCTCATCCCTGGCGGGGCAGCCACTCGTCGTACCGCTTCTTCCTGAAGCGGCGGCCCTGGCTCGTCAGCCGGGACACGACGTTCGTCGAGATCGGCCCCCTGTTCGCCGTTGCGGAGCGCGCGCGCGACGCGTTCCTGCCGCTGCCCGAGTGGGGCATGGGGTGGGGCGTCGAGCTGCTCTGGTGGGACCGGGCCCGGGCGGGTGCCCGTCTCGGCATGGTGGACGACGTGACGATCCGGCACCTGTCGCCGCTATACGGCGACTACGGCCGCGCCGACGAGGAGCGCCGCTTGCGCGACCAGCTGGCGCTGCGCGACCTCCGGCACATCCGGCAGACCCAGCGCACGCTGCGCAGCACCCCTCGGTGGCAGCGGTTGCGCCCGCGGGGTGCGTCGTGATCAGACCGGCTTGCCGTCGCAGCGGAAGGCGCCTGCGGGCGTGTCGATCCGCTGGTACTCGCCCTTGCGGATGACCCAGAGGATGTAGCAGTTCCCCGGCTTCTTGCCCGCCGGGTTGGCGACGGCGTAGAAGCCGTGGTCGTCGAAGCTGGAGATCTTCGCCAGCTCTGCCAGCACCTTCGCCCTGGTGAGCCGGGGGCCGGCGGCTCTCAGAGCCTGCACGAGCAGGGCGGTCTCTGCCCAGCCGTCCGCGGCGAACGTGTCGGCCGCGGCTCCGCCGGAGACCGTCCGGTACCACTTCTGGAACAGCGCGACCTCCGGCACGTTCCTGGCGTCGGCCGCGGAGAAGAACAGCGTCTCGCCGTTGAACCCGTAGATGCCCTCGGCGGCCGCGCTGCCGCCGAGCTTCTTGAAGAAGGACTGGTCGTAGACGAGCGGCGCGAAGATCACCGGCCGAAACGACTGCTGGTCGGCCTGCGGCTTGAAGTTCGACAGCTCGTCGGCGTTGAAGAGCGTGAGGAACGTCTTGATGCCCTTGCCCTTCATCTGGATGATGTCAGCCGTGAAGTCGGTCTCCGTCGCCCCGACGGCCCGCTCGTAGTCGAACTTCCAGCCCACCGACTCGGCGGCCCGCTTCTGGAGGGCCGCGACGTTGGTGACCGCAGGCAGGTTGGCGTACATGAAGGCGGCGTGCTGCACGACCGACGGCCCGAACTTCTTGGCCGCCCAGGCGAAGTAGCCGTTGTTGAGGGTCGTGCCGATCGGGTTGACGCTGAAGTTGTTCTTGACCGCGTTGGCCTCGGGCGTGACGGCCAGGTGCGCGTCGGGGACCTGCGGGTGGTCCTTGAGGACGGTCGCGCCGCACTGGTCGTAGAGCGAGAACGAGCCGGCGAACGCGAAGACCTTGCTGACCAGGCCGGACGTTCCGGTGCGGTCGCCCTCGCAGGACGTCTGCGCGTCGGCGACGGCGATCTTGAGCTGCCGCCCGAACAGGCCTCCGGTGCTGTTGACGTAGGCGATGTAGGCGTTGGTGCCGTTGACGGCCGTCTGGAACAGGCCGGGCTGCGGGCCGCTCAGGTCACTGACGTGGCCGAGCAGGATGCTCGACGCCGTGACCCCGACGTCGGTCGCCCCGCCGTTGCCGCCGGGCGGAGCGGGGGCGGCCGGCCCGGTCGCGCCGCTGGTCGTGGTGGCGGTCCCGGTGGTGCCGCCGGAGCCGGCCGTCGCGCCGCCCGTGCCGGTCGCCCCTCCGGTGGACCCGGCACCGGTGGTCGTGCCGCCGTCGCTGCTGACAGCTCCCGTCCCGTTGGCAGCAGCGCCCGTGCTCC
>JAODNF010000425.1 GCA_025464915.1 Frankiales bacterium
GATCATCGTGAAGAAGCGTGCCGCCGGCGACGCTATCGGTGAGGTGTACACGCCGTCGGCGGACACCGTTCCGAAGCGGTCCAGCAGGTTGTCGCGCGGGATGCGGACCGCGTTGAACCGCAGCCGCCCGTTGTCGACGCCCTGCAGCCCCATCTTGTCGCCACAGTCCTCGATCTCCACGCCGTCGAGCACCTCGCCGGACTCCGACCGGATCGGGACGAGGAAGCAGTGCACCCCCTGCGCCTCACCGGCGACGTCGAGCTGCGCGAACACCGCCGCCATCCGGGCGTGCCTCGCGGCGTTGCCGATCCAGTCCTTGCTCGCGGTCTCGTCCGGCGTGTGGATCACGAACTCACCCGCCTCCACGTCGTACCGCGCCTGGGTGCGGATCGAGCGGACGTCGCTGCCGTGACCGGACTCGCTCATGGCGAAGCAGCCGGGCAGGTCCACCGTGCCGATGTCCCGCAGCAGGGCGAGGTGCCGCTCGGTGCCGAGGCGGTGCACCGCGCCGCCGAAGAGCCCGAACTGCACCCCCATCTTCACCAGCAGCGACAGGTCGCTGTGCCCGGTGGTCTGGAAGGTCGCGATCCGGCCACCGGGGTCGTCCTGACCGCCGGCCGCGGCGGGAAAGGACCGGGCGCCGTCGCCGGACGCGCCGACCTCGCGGACCCACTCCAGGACCAGGTCCCGGTACTCGTCCCTGGTCAGCCCGTCCGCCCGCTCGAGGCCGAGCTTGGCCAGGCGCCTGCGGGTGTCCTCCCGGAGCGCCGCGTGCGGTCCGTCGAGCAGGGCCTGCAGGTCGGAGGCGGTCGTCATGCGACAGGTCTCCCCGCCTTACCCCGGGGCTACACCAGGGGGACGATCACACCGGAGAGCGGGCTGGCCGCGATGACGGCCGCGAGCACCACGACCGCGATCCGGGCCGGGGAGCCGAGGGGGAGCGGCGGCTCGAGGAGCCTGCGCGCCCGCAGCAGCACGTCCTCCCCGGCCAGTCCCAGTGCGCCGGCCGGGGTCCCGCCCGTACCGATCTTCCAGAGCGCCCGGGCGAGCTGCGCCCGGTCGTGCTTGCGGGCGGCCCGGTCGTCGGCCATCAGCTCGACGAGCAGGGCCACCTCGGCCTGGGCGACCGCCACCGCAGGCACGGCGGGGAAGGTCCTGGCCAGGGCCACGAACGGCAGCACGACCAGGTCGTGGCGCTGCGCGAGGTGCGCCTGCTCGTGGGCGACGACGGCCTGCAGCTCGGCGGAGCTGAGCAGGTCCAGGGTGCCGCGCGACAGCACGAGCCGAGGGCGCAGGCCCGGCAGGCAGTAGGCCAGCGGCACGTCGTGATCGACGACGGAGGCGCCCCGCAGCAGCAGGTTCTTCGACGCGACCAGGTCGACCAGGACCCGGTTGGCGTGCCGGGCCCTCAGCGTCCGGGCGGTCGACGCGACGAGGACGGTCAGCAGCCGCAGGAGCACGGCCAGCGCGAGCCCACCGGCCACCCAGGTCTGGACCCCCGACCGCCGCAGGTGCCGCAGCGCGTCGACGTGGTCGTCACCGAGGGGCGCCAGGGCGACGGTGCCGAGGAGGGTCAGGCTGAGCAGCCCCGCGGCGAGGCCGAGCGACTGCCAGAGCACCAGCGCCAGGGCGGGCGAGCGCTGGGGCCAGTCGGCCCGCGCCAGCCAGGCAGGCAGCCCGGTCGCGACGAGCAGGAGCCAGCCCGCCAGCACGACCACGGCGGCGAGCACGGCTACTGACCGTCGAGTGCCTGGCGCAGCGCGGCGGCCTCCTCGGCCGTCATGGTGCGGGCGAAGTGCTGCAGGGCGGCCAGCCGGTTGTCGGCCTGGTCGAGCGCCTGCCCGAGGAGCTCCGAGACGTGGTGCTCGCGGCTGGCCACCGGGGCGTAGCTGTGCGCGCGGGAGGAGCTGTCACGGCGTACCAGGCCCTTGTTCTCGAGCCGGGTCAGCACCGTGAGGACCGTCGTGTAGGCCAGGTCAGGGCGCGACAGGGCGGCCGCCACCTCGCGGCCGGTCAGCGGCGCGCCGGCGTCCCACAGCGCCTGCATGACAGTGCGTTCCAGGTCACCCAGTCTGGCCATGACACGAACCTACTACGGGTGGTAGAACTTCTACAGCTCGTAGAAGGAGGGACCGTGCCTGATGTCCTCGGCACCGCTCTCCCGCCTGGCGCCCAGGCCTGGCGGTGGGAGTGGCAGGAGTCCGCGCCCTGTCGCGGTCACGACGACCTGTTCTTCCACCCGCCGGGCGAGCGGGAGCCGTCTCGGTCGGAGCGCGACGCCGCGGCGCGGGCGATGTGCCTGCGCTGCCCGGTGCGGCGCGAGTGCGCCGAGCACGCGCTGCTCATGCGGGAGCCCTACGGCGTGTGGGGCGGCCTGACCGAGAACGACCGGTCCGACGAGCTCTACGGGCCGCGGCCGGTGCGCAAGCGCTAGCAGGAACGGGGTGCGCGGCGTCGAAGCTCCCGGAATGCGACGCCCCCTCGCCCTTCTCGCCGCTGCGGCGCTCCTGGTCTCGCTCGGCCAGTCCTCCCGAGCCGTCAGCCCCCTGGTCCCGGCGGTGCCGGGCGACGTGCAGACGTCCGCCAACGTGAAGCACATCGGGACGATCCCTCTCGACGGGGTCGGTGTCTCCATGAAGCTGGTCAACGTCGACGGCCAGCTGCGCGCCTTCGTCAGCGGCGCTGCCGGGCTGTCGATCTACGACGCGACCAACGCCACCCACCCGCGGCTGCTCGGGCACCTGCCGTTCTACAACTGGGAGAACGAGGCGATCGCGGTCTCGCCGGACGGGAAGACCGCCTTCCTCACCGAGTTCGAGGGCACCCTCTACCTGCACGTCGTGGACGTCAGCAACCCGGCGCTGCCGCGCATCGTCGGGAGCCTCATCCCCGGCGGTGCCCACACCGTCGAGTGCGCCGACACGACGTGCGACTACCTGTTCGGCTCCGAGGGCCAGACCTACGACGTGCGCGACCACGCGCATCCGAAGGAGCTGCCGTCGGCGCAGGAGTGGGGCACGCTCGTGGGGGCCCGCCCGGGTCACAACCTGCACCGCGACAACGACGGCGTCTGGATCGCCGACACCGAGCCGCTGACCGTCTTCACCCTGCGCCCTGACCCGCTGCACCTCAAGGTCCTCACGCACGGCGACATCACCCTCAAGACGCAGTACCAGCACAACAACATCCGGCCGCGCGCCAACCAGTGGGAACCGCGGTCGCCCGGCGACAAGGGCACCGGCCCGCTGCGTGCCGGTGAGCTGCTGCTCGGTGAGGGCGAGACCAACTTCCAGCCCCAGTGCGACGGCACCAACGGCGCGTTCTCCACGTGGAGCATGGTCAACTTCGACCGCGGAGCGCCGATGAGGCAGCTGCACACGCTTCGGCCGCTGTCCAACAGCGTCGGCGGGTCCGATCCCGCCGTCAACGTCCTGGGCTGCTCCGGGCACTGGTTCAGCCAGAAGAACGCCAAGGAC
>JAODNF010000019.1 GCA_025464915.1 Frankiales bacterium
CGTCTACCCGGTGCTCAAGGCGTTCGAGGAGGCCGGCCGGGTCCGTCGCGGGTACTTCGTCGAGGGCCTCGGCGCCGCCCAGTTCGCCGCACCGGGCGCCGTCGACCGGATGCGGGCTCTCGGCAAGCCCAAGCAGGAGGAGCCGCTCTGGACGGTGCCCGTCCCCGGCGGGTGGGACGCGCAGCGCAAGCGCCGCGACGAGGCCCGGGCCGTCGTCCTCGCCGCGACCGACCCCGCCAACCCGTTCGGGGCGGCCCTGGAGTGGCCGCGGCTCGAGGGGCACAAGCCCGGCCGCAAGGCCGGCGCCCTCGTGGTCCTCGTCGACGGGCAGCTCGTCCTCTACGTCGAGCGCGGCGGCAAGACGCTGCTGTCGTTCACCGAGGAGGAGGGCTGCGTGGCCCCCGCTGCCGACGCGCTCGCCCTCGCCGTCCGCGACGGCGCCCTCGGCAAGCTCACCGTCGAGAAGACCGACGGTGCCGCGGCCCTCACCACGCCCCTCGGCGCTGCCCTCGAGGCCGCCGGCTTCCACCCGACCCCGCGCGGCCTCCGCCTTCGCTCCTGAGGCTCTCGGTCTGCTCGGCCTCCTAAACCCGCCGGATCCCTGAAAGGGCAAGCCTCGTGCGACTGTTCGTCTCGATCCCGCTGCCTGTCGAGCAGCGCGAGCACCTCGAGCGGGCCCTGGCGGGACGGCCGCTCGACCCGGACCAGTGGCACCTCACTCTCGCCTTCCTCGGTGACCGGGACGAGGCGCCCGACCTCGCGCACGTCAGCGCTGCGCCGTTCGAGTTGAGCATCGCCGGCAGCGGATCGTTCCCGGGCGTCGAGTGGGCCGGCGTGGCCGGCGACCTCGCCGCTCTCCACGAGCTGGCCGGCGCCGTCTGCGTCGCGTCCCGGGTCCAGCCGGGGACCTACCGGCCGCACATCACCTACTCCCGACGCGGTAGGGCCGTCCTGGCCCCGACGTACGTCGGTCCTCCTTGGATCGTCGGGTCGTTCGACCTGGTCGAGAGCGTCCGGACGGACCGCTACGAGCACCACCTCCTCGGGACCTACCCGCTGTGCAGGACGTGAAGGCGCTGCTCGTGGAGGTCACGAGATGAGCGGCGCGAGGTTCGCGGTCACGGCCGCCCGCCCCTCGGACGCCGGCCGAGGGGCGGGTCGTCCCGGGCAACGTCCACACTGGGTCCTGTCCGGGACCGAGGAGGAGGAGCAGGTGCCAGAGGGCGACACCGTGTGGCTGGCTGGCCGCCGGCTGCACGAGGCGCTCGCCGGCAAGGAGCTGGTGCTCAGCGACTTCCGGGTCCCGCAGCTGGCGACCGTGTCGCTGGTCGGTGAGACCGTGCTCGAGGTCGCCTCCGTCGGCAAGCACCTGCTCACCCGGCTGTCGTCGGGCCGCTCGCTGCACACCCACTTCCGGATGGACGGGACGTGGCACCTGTACTCCCCCGGGTCGCCGTGGCGAGGTGGCCCCGACCACGAGGTCCGGGTCGTCCTCGGCGTCGCCGACCGCGTCGCCGTCGGCTACCGCCTCCCTGTCGTCGAGCTCGTGACCGACGAGTCGTCGGTGGTGGGCCACCTCGGGCCGGACATCGTCACCGAGGGCTTCGACCCATCCGAGGCAGTACGCCGACTGGCGGCCGACCCCGACCGCGAGATCGGGATGGCGCTGCTGGACCAGCGGGCCGTCGCGGGCATCGGCAACCTCTACCGGCTCGAGGCGCTGTTCCTGCGCGGCGTGAACCCGTGGGCACCCGTCTCGTCGGTGGACCTCGAGCCGCTCGTCCAGGTCGCCCGCAAGCTGATGCGCGCCAACCTGCGGCACGCGCAGCAGTCCACGACGGGGTCGATGCGACGGGGCGAGGAGCACTGGGTGTTCGAACGGCCGCGCAAGCCCTGCCGGCGGTGCGGCACGCGGATCAGCGTCGCCGACCAGGGCGAGCCCCCGCGGGCCCGCATCACGTACTGGTGCCCGAGGTGTCAGCCGTCCGTAGCCGGGTAGTGGCACAGAGTCATTCACCTTGGCGGACTCGTCCGCTCCTGGGAGGATCGTTCACATGCGCAAGGAGTTCCGGGGATATGACCCGATCGCGGTCGATGCGTTCCTCGCGCGCTGCCTCGCCACGCCCGGCATCTACCGCAGCCGGTTCCCCGAGCTGCGGGGCCGCACGCCGGGCGGCGCGAGGGTGACCCCCGAGCAGATCCGCGGAGTGCGGTTCGGCAAGGCCACCCTGGGCTACCAGATCCGAGTCGTCGACGACCTTCTCGACGAGCTCGAGGCCGAGCTGCGCATCACGACGGCACCAGAGCCAGTGCCTGCAGTCGAAGCGGTGCGGGCACTTCGGACGATCTCGCTCGTGGAAGCTGAGCGAGCGTCACTCGCCCGTACTGCAGGGCGTCGTTGACCAGTGCGTCGTGGGTCCAGCCCTCGGCGCGTCCGTGGTCGGTCAGCGTGACCCGGTAGATCGTGATGTCGTACCGCGTCGGCGTGCCGTAGACGGCGCCGATCGTGCCGACGATCTGAGCGCGGCCCTTCGCGCCCCAGTGCCCGTCCCACGGCCGGTCGTAGCGCTGCCACAGCCCGATGCTCGCGCTCCACACGCCGCCCAGTCCGACGTCCCGGGCCTC
>JAODNF010000037.1 GCA_025464915.1 Frankiales bacterium
GGCCTGCTCCGCGGCCCGGCGGGCCGCGAGCGCGGCCTGGGCCTCAGCGCGCTCGACGCCGCGGCGCGCACCCAGCAGCAGGTCGCTGAGGGTCGCGTCGAACAGGGGCGTGTCGGTCACCCCTCCATCCAACCCGGTCCCAGCGGGGCCAGGGCTGTGACAAGGACAACAGCCTCGCCCGCTTCGTCGCTCGCGGCGCGGTCGACGGTGCCGGTGAGGGCCCAGTCGTGGTCGCCCGACTCGTCCACGAGGACCTGCGTGACGGTGTCGCCGTCGAGCCGGAAGTAGGCCGGCCCGCGGGCGTCGGCCGTCAGCAGGACCTCCTCGTGGTCGCCGAAGTAGCCGTCGAGCGCCGCGGCCCAGTCGACGTCCGGGTCCATGGCGCGCAGCAGGTCCGCGCGGTCGTAGGCGACGGCGTGCACGCGCCGCCACATCGCGTTCCTGACCAGGACGCGGAAGGCCCGGTCCGAGCGCGTCACGGCGACGGGCTCCTCCGGCACCGCGGTACCGCTCGTGAGGGCCGTCCACTCGTCGAGCAGGGAGGAGTCGACCTGCCGGACCAGCTCGCCGAGCCAGGTCACGAAGTCCTCGAGCTCAGGGGTGAGCGCCGTCGGAGGCACCGACCGCCGCAGCGTCTTGTAGGCGTCGGCGAGCGACCGGAGCACGAGCCCCTCGGAGCGCTGGAGGCCGTAGAACGAGACGTACTCGTTGAACGTCATCGCCTGCTCCCACAGGTCGCGCGCGACGGCCTTGGGCTTCAGCTCGTGGTCGAGGACCCACGGGTGGGTCTGCCGGTAGATGTCGTAGGCCGCCACGAGCAGCTCATCGAGCGGCCGCGGGTAGGTCACGTCCTCCAGGAGCGTCATCCGCTCCTCGTACTCGATCCCGTCTGCCTTCATCTCGGCGACCGCGTCGCCGCGGGCCTTCTTGCGCTGCGCGTTGAGCACCTGCCGCGGGTCGTCGAGGGTGCTCTCGACGACGGAGATGACGTCCAGGGAGTACGTCGGCAGCTCGGGGTCCAGGACGTCCAGCGCCGCCAGGGCGAACAGGGCGAGTGGCTGGTCGAGGGCGAAGTTCTCGGGCAGGTCCACCGTGAGGGTCGGCTCCTGGCCGGGCGTGCGCTGCATGACACCGCCCGCTTCGAGCGACCGGTAGAGCCGGATGGCCTCCCGGATCAGCTGGAGCTGCCGCTTGCGTGGCTCGTGGTTGTCGTTGAGCAGGCGCCACATGTCGGTGAACAGCTGCCCGCGGGCGGCGACGTTGAGCAGCATCGCCGCCGTCACCTTGAAGTGGCTGGTCAGCGTCTCGGGCTGTGCGTTCACGAGCCGCTCGAAGGTCTTCTCGTCCCAGCTGACGAACCCGTCGGGCGGCGACTTCCGCTTGTAGGACCGCTTCTTCTTCTCGTCGTCGCCGAACTTGGCGAGAGCACGGGTGTTCTCGATGACGTGGTCCGGCGCCTGTACGACGACCAGGCCGGCGGTGTCGAAGCCCGCGCGTCCCGCGCGGCCGGCGATCTGGTGGAACTCCCGGGCGCGCAGGTGGCGGGTGCGGGTGCCGTCGTACTTGGCGAGCGTGGTGAACATGACGGTGCGGATGGGGACGTTGATGCCGACGCCGAGGGTGTCCGTCCCGCACACGACCTTGAGCAGGCCCGCCTGCGCGAGCGTCTCCACGAGCCGCCGGTACTTGGGCAGCATCCCCGCGTGGTGCACGCCGATGCCGTGCCGGACCAGCCGGGACAGTGTCGTGCCGAACTTGGTCGTGAAGCGGAACCCCCCTATCAGCGAGGCGATCCGGTCCTTCTCCTCGCGGGTGCAGACGTTCACCGACATGAGCGCCTGCGCGCGCTCGACCGCCGACTCCTGGGTCGCGTGCACGACGTAGACCGGCGCCTGCTTCGTCTCGAGCAGTTCCTGGAGCTTCTCGTGCAGCGGTTCCAGCGACCACTCGAACGACAGCGGGATGGGCCGCTCCGCATGCGCGACCTCGGCGGTCTCACGGCCGGTACGACGGGTCAGGTCCTCCCGGATCGAGCTGGTGTCGCCGAGGGTGGCGCTCATCAGCAGGAACTGGGTGGTCGTCATCTCGAGCAGCGGCACCTGCCAGGCCCAGCCGCGCTCGACGTCGCCGTAGTAGTGGAACTCGTCCATCACGACCAGGCCGACGCCGGTCTCCGTGCCGTGCCGCAGGGCTCGGTTGGCGAGCACCTCGGCGGTGCAGCAGACGATCGGGGCGTCGGTGTTGACCGCCGCGTCGCCGGTCGCCATGCCGACGTTCTCCGCGCCGAAGACGTCGCAGAGGGCGAAGAACTTCTCGCTGACGAGGGCCTTGATCGGTGCGGTGTAGACCGACTGGCGGCCCTCGCTCCACGCGGCCAGGTGGGCGCCGAGCGCCACCAGGCTCTTGCCGCTGCCCGTCGGGGTCGCCAGCACGACGTGGTTGCCGGCGAGCAGCTCGAGCAGGGCCTCCTCCTGCGCCGGGTACAGCGTGACCGGTGCCCAGGCCGTGAAGGCGTCGAGGACCGCGTCAGGTCCACCGGCGACGGGCTGCAGGGTCACCAGAGCATCCTGCCAGCCGCCCCCGGCGCCCGAACCGGTCCGGTCGACGCGCGGGCCGCAACCGGTTCAGCCGCGATGCTGCCGGTTCGCACTGCTTCGGCAGCGAGGCGCAGCGTCAGCGGCCGCGACGGGGTGCGGGCTGCTGACCGGCGCGAGCGGCGAGCTCGGCGCGCGTGCGAGCCGGCGCCTGCGGAGAGGACGCACGG
>JAODNF010000063.1 GCA_025464915.1 Frankiales bacterium
CCTCACCGGGGGGTCGGCCGGCGGGCACCTCACGTCCCTGTGCGCGCTGACCCAGAACGACCCGCAGTGGCAGCCGGGGTTCGAGGACGCCGACACGGCGGTGTCCGCATGCATCCCCTACTACGGCGTCTACGACCTGAGCGGTGAGACGGGTACGACCGCGGCGACCGTCCGGGAGAAGCGGCTGCTCTCGAAGCTGGTCATGAAGACCCGCGACCGCGACGTCTACGTCCAGGCGTCGACGCTCACGCACGTCAACGCCGGCGCCCCGCCCTTCTTCGTCATCCACGGCCGCAACGACACGCTCGTGCCTGTCGAGGAGGCGCGGCTGCTCGTGGAGCGGCTGCGAGCCGTGTCGTCGAACCCCGTGCTCTACCTCGAGCTGCCAGGGACCGAGCACGCCTTCGACGTGTTCCCGTCGATTCGGTCCGACCACGTCGTCGCTGCGGTGGGCCGCTTCTGCCAGCTGCTCCTGACCCGCGCCTCCCGCTAGCGCGAATGGACACAGCGCTTCGCTTTCAGGGCCGTTTTTCGAAGTGCTGTATCCATTCGCGCGGGAGGGGTCAGGTGCGGACGAGGCCCTTGCCGGTGATGAGCGGAAGGTCGAGCGCCGTGACGAGACCGGGCTTGGCGTCGACGACGGCCGGGATCGCGTTCACCAGGCGCATGGCGGTGGCCTTGAGGCCGGCGGTGTTGTGGTCGCCGTCGGTGCCGAGCAGCTGCAGGTCGAGGGTGTAGTTGGGCTCGCCCGTGACGACGACGCGGTAGCAGCCTGCACCGGCCGGCTTCGGCCAGGTCGCCCCGAGGTCGTCGTGCAGCCGGGTGACGTGCTCGAGGACGATGACCGCCTTGCCGTTCACGATCCCGCGGACCTCGAAGTGCAGCGCCGCGACCGTGCCCTTGTCGATGGTGCCGGAGTCGACCTGGAACGTCTCGTGCGCCGGCTCCTGCTCGTACCACTCCTCGATGCCGTCGAGCTCGACGCCAAGACCGGCCGCGAGCTGGGCGATGACCGAGCCCCACGCCATCGTGAGGACGCCGTCGTTGAGCAGGAACCCGCGCTCGCCCATGGGCATCCCGAAGCCCATGACGTCGTGCAGGATCATCCACTGGTCGTAGGTGTTGTAGTTGAGCACCTCGACGCAGCGGACCTCCTCGATCCGCTCCGAGATCCCCGTCAGGGCAAGGGGAAGCGCGTCGTTGGCGAAGCCCGGGTCGACCCCGTTCACGAACAGCGAGACGCCTCCGTCGAGGGCCGCCTTGGTGACGCCCTCGGCCATGCCGACCGCGACGCCGGTCGGGTACTGCAGGAAGACCGGTCCGCTCGCGACGACGTTGATGCCGGCGCGCAGCAGCTTCTCGATGTCGGCCAGGGCCTCGAAGATGCGGTTGTCGGCCATCGCGGTGTTGAGGACGACGTCGGGCTTGAGGGCGAGGATCTCGTCGACGCTGCTGGTCGCGGCGACGCCCAGCGACCGCCCGAGCCCTGCCAGCTCGCCGGCGACCTTGCCCGCCTTGGCGTCCGACGAGACCCAGACGCCGACCAGCTCGAGATCGGGTCGCGCGTCGATGCCGGCGATCGCGTGCCGGCCGACGTTGCCCGTCGACCAGGCGACGACCCGAATCACAGCTCGGCCCCGAGGTCCGGCAGGCCCATGTCGAGGTTGGGTACGGCGAGGCCGCCCGTCACCTCGAACACGGAGCCGGTGCAGTAGCCACCCGCGGGGGAGGCGAGGAACAGCACCGTGGCCGCGATCTCGTCCGGGTCACCGATGCGGCGCAGCGGCGTCCCCGCCTCCATCTGCGCCTTCAGACCTGGGTCGCCGACGACGATCTCCAGCGCGCTCGTCGCGATCGACCCGACGGCGATCGCGTTGACGCGCACCCGCGGCGCAAGGTCGATGGCGGCGAGCTTGGTCCAGTGCGACAGTGCGGCCTTGGCCGTGCCGTAGCCGATGAAGCCACGGCCCTTCACCTCGCCCATGACCGAGGAGATGTTGACGACCGAGCCCTCGTTCCTGAGCAGCTCGGGCAGGGCCGCACGCGTCAGGGCGTGGGCCGTCGAGACGTTCCAGTGGAAGGCCTCCTCGAGGAAGCGGACCGAGGTCTTGGCGAACTCGCGCGGCATGCTGCCGCCCACGTTGTTGACGACGACGTCGATGCGCCCGAAGGCCTCGACCGCCTTCTCCGCGAGGCCCGCGACGGTGTCCACGTCGCTCAGGTCGGCGGGGACGACGAGGGCGCGTCGCCCGAGGGCCTCCACCTGCTTCGCGACCAGCTGCAGCTGGTCCTCGGTGCGGGACGAGACGAGCACGTCCGCGCCCGCTTCGGCGAGCGCCAGGGCGGACGCGGCGCCGATGCCGCGGCCCGCGCCGGTGACGATCGCGACCTTCCCGTCGAGCCGGAACCTCTCGAGCACCACAGCAACCTCATCTCACGCGGGGGATCGAGCGGACGCTAGCGCAACTTCTGTAACACGTTCTAGTCTGGGAGATGGTCTCGCTCAGTGGGACTCGAAGCGCACCACGTCCTGTCAGGGGATCTAGCGTCGGGGAGGTGAGCGACAAGGTGCTGGAAGCGGTGCAGGACCTGCTGCCTGCCATCACCGCGCGCACCGACCGCTGCGAGGCCGAGCGCCAGGTCCCTGCCGAGACCATGGAGGAGCTCAAGGCGGCCGGGGTCTTCCGGATGCTCCAGCCCGAGCGCTGGGGCGGCCAGGAGGCAGACCCGGTCGACTTCTACGAGGTCGTCCGCAACCTCGCGGCGGTCTGCGGCTCGACGGGCTGGGTGACCAGCGTGGTCGGGGTGCACCCGTGGCAGCTCGCGCTGTTCCCCGACGCCGCGCAGGGCGACGTGTGGGGGTCCGACCCCGACACCCTGGTCTCCTCGTCGTACGCCCCCACCGGTCGGCTCACCCCGGTCGACGGCGGCTACGAGTGCACCGGCCGGTGGAGCTTCTCGTCCGGGTCGTCGCACTGCCAGTGGGTGCTGCTCGGCGCGATCGTCATGGGCGCCGAGGGGCAGCCGGTCGACTTCCTGACCATCCTGGTCCCGCGCAGCGACTACGCCGTCGAGGACGTGTGGGACGTCGTGGGCCTGCGCGGCACCGGGTCCAACGACATCGTCATCGAGAAGGCCTTCATCCCGGCCCACCGCACGCTGTCGTTCAACGACGTGAGCTCGCTGCGCTGCCCGGGCCAGGCAGAGAACACCGCGGCGCTGTACCGGCTGCCGTTCGGCACAGTCTTCAGCTACACGATCACGACGCCGCTCATCGGGATCGCGACCGGTGCCTACGACGCCCACATCCAGCGGATGCGCGAGCGGGTGCGGATCTCGTACGGGCAGAAGGTCGCGAGTGACCCCTTCGCGCACGTGCGCGTCGCGAGGGCAGCCAGCGAGATCGACGCCACCTGGCTCCAGCTCGAGCGCAACCTCGACGAGGAGATGCGCTACGCCGCGGCCGGCGAGGACATCCCGCTCGAGCTTCGGCTGCGTGCGCGGCGAGACCAGGTCATCGGCACCGAGCGCTGCGTCGAGGCGATCTCCTGGCTCTTCAAGAACTCGGGCGGCCACTCCCTCAAGAGCGGCAACCCGATCGAGCGGGCCTGGCGAGACGCCGGGGCCGCCTCGGTGCACGCGGCGAACGACGTCGAGAGGTGGCTGGCGATGTACGGCAAGGGCGAGTTCGGCCTTCCGGTCGAGGACGGGATGATCTGATGACGGCACGGGTGCACTCCCTCGGCTACCTGGTGGTCGAGACCACGGACCTGGAGCGGTGGCGTGAGCTGGCGGTCGACGTCCTCGGCATGGGCGTCGGCAAGGGCCCGGACCCCGAGGCGCTCTACCTGCGCCTCGACGACCGGCCCGCACGCGTCGTCATCCACCCCGGCACCACTGAGCGGCTCGTCGCCGTCGGCTGGGAGTGCCGCGACCGGGAGACGTTCCGCGCGATCGTCCGTCAGCTCGAGGACGCCGGCGCGCCGGTCAAGCACGGCTCGAACGAGGAGTGCGAGGAGCGCCGCGTCCAGGAGGTCGTGTTCACCGAGGACCCAGGCGGGACGGCGCTCGAGATCTTCCACGGTGCCTCGCTGTCGCACGACAAGCGGCCGATGACCCACGGCGCGACCTTCCTCACCGGTGCGCAGGGGCTCGGGCACGTGGTGCTGCCGAGCGCCAGCTCCGAGGAGTCGTACGACTTCTACACGACCGTCCTCGGGTTCCGCAGCCGCGGAGCCTTCAAGATGTCCGCGCCCGGCGCGCCCCCGTCGTACCTGCGCTTCCTGTCCTGCAACGAGCGCCACCACGCGCTCGCGATCGCCCCCTGGCCGCAGGAGAACGGGATCATCCACTTCATGGTCGAGGTCGAGACCCTCGACCAGGTGGGCATGGCGCTGGACCGCCTCCTCAAGCGCAAGTTCCCGCTGTCGTCGACGCTCGGCAGGCACACGAACGACAACATGGTGTCGTTCTACGTCGCCACCCCGAGCGGCTTCGACATCGAGATGGGCTTCGACGGCCTGCGCGTCACCGAGGACGGCTACACGGCCGAGGACATCACCGCTGACTCCACCTGGGGCCACAGGTGGAACTTCGGGGGTGGAGAGTGACCCTCATGAGGGAATCGACTGACCACGCCGTCGTCGACCCCGGTGAGATGCGCCGCGTCCTGGGGCACTTCGCCTCGGGGGTGACGATCGTGACCGGCTTCGACGCCGGCGAGCCGGTGGGCTTCGCCTGCCAGTCGTTCACGTCGGTGTCGCTCGACCCGCCGCTGGTGCTGTTCTGCCCCGCTCACACGTCGTCGACGTGGCCGCGGATCCAGCCCTCCGACTCGTTCGCGGTGAACGTCCTCGCAGCCGACCAGATCGAGCTCTGCAAGCGCTTCGCGACGAGCGGCGGCGACAAGTTCGACGGCACCGACTGGACGCCCACGCAGTGGGGGCCGTCGCTCGACGGGGTGCTCGCCACCGTGTCGTGCGACATCGAGCAGGTGCACGCCGCCGGCGACCACGACGTCGTCATCGGCCGGGTGCGCGAGCTCGTCACCCACCGGGACAGCGGGCCGCTCCTCTTCTGGAAGGGACAGTTCGGGCAGACATGGGACTGACGACGAGCGAGCGAGAGCAAGCAGCCGAGCTGCTGCGGGTGGCAGAGCAGACGCAGGTCGCGATCCCACCCCTCGTCCAGACGTTCCCGCACATGGACGCCACGGACACCTACGAGATCCAGCTCCTCAACATCCGGCGCAGGCTGGCTGCCGGGGCGACGGTCTACGGCCACAAGGTCGGCCTGTCGTCCAAGGCGATGCAGGAGATGATGGGCGTCGACGAGCCCGACTACGGCCACCTGCTGTCGGACATGGTCTACAGCGAGGACGCGCCGATCCCCACTCAGTCGTTCCTGCTCCCGCGGGTAGTGGTTGAGGTCGGTTTCGTCCTCGGCGACGACCTGCACGGTGAGGGCTGCACCGCCCTGGACGTGCTGCGCTGCACCGACTTCATCGCGCCGGCGATCGAGCTCATCGACAGCCGCATCGCGGACTGGAAGATCGGTCTGTTCGACACGATCAGCGACAACGCGTCGTCCTGCGGCGTCATCCTCGGCAAGGATCGGGTCAAGCCGAGCGACATCGACGTGAAGGCGATCGACGCCACC
>JAODNF010000067.1 GCA_025464915.1 Frankiales bacterium
CCTCACCGGCTTCCGCTACCAGCCGGCGGCCGGGCTGGTGGCGCTGCGGGACTTCTACGGGTCGCTGGCCGACGCGCGCTTCTGGTCGACCCAGTACGTCCGGCACCACTCGACGCCGCTGTACACGCCCGAGCCCGACGTCCTGCACGAGGTGGTCGGCCACGGCAACACGCTCGCCGACGACCGATACGCCGCGCTCTACAGGTCCGCCGGAGGGGCTGCCAGGAGGCTGGAGACCGAGGAGGCCCTGCAGTTCGTCAGCAAGGTCTTCTGGTTCACCCTCGAGTTCGGGGTCGTGCAGGAGGCCGACGGGCTCAAGGCGTACGGCGCCGGCATCCTGTCCAGCCCGGGCGAGATCGAGCAGTTCCGCGGCATGACGATCCGGCCGCTGGACGTCGTCGCGATGGGCACCACCGACTACGACATCACCGTCTACCAGGACCTGCTCTACGCCGCGGAGTCCTTCGACCAGGTCACCGACGTCGTCGGCGGCTTCTGGGACACCTGCACCGACGACTCGATCCTCGCGCTGAAGGCCGCGGCATGACCTGGTCCGAGGTCGACGGGAAGCTGACGCGGAGCTTCGAGCTGCCCAGCTTCGTCGACGCCATCGCCTTCGTGGCCAAGGTCGCCGACATCGCCGAGGCGCAGGACCACCACCCGGACATCGACATCCGCTGGCGCACCGTGACCCTCGCGGTCAACACCCACGACCAGGGCGGCGCCATCACCGACAAGGACCACGAGCTCGCCGAGGCTGTCGACGCCCTCTGACCGCGACCGGGTGACTGCGCTTCGCTCTCCGCGTGGGATGTCGCCGCGCACTGTCCCTTCGCGGGTCAGGCGGAGGCGCGCTCGACCAGCACCAGGCCGGGCACGGGCAGCGGGGCAGGGGTACGGCCGGCCAGCACGGCCTCGACCGCGTCGGCCACCGCGTGGGCGAAGGCCGTGAAGTCGCCGGCCACCGTCGTCAGCGCCGGCGTGACGGCGCGGCCGAGGGGTTCGTCGTCAGCCCCCATCACGGCGACGTCCGTGGGCACCTGCACCCCGCGGGCGTGCAGGGCCGTCATGATCGCGATCGCGTAGGTGTCGTTGTAGGCGGCGACGGCGTCGGGCAGGTCCCAGCCCGCGACGGCGGCGGGGATCTCGTCCAGGTCGAGCTCCACGATCTCGAGGAGTGACCCTGCCTCCTCGGCCACGGTGCGCATCCCGCTCCGCAGCAGCGACGCGGTGCGAGGGTCGACCGAGGCCGGAAGGGCGTGCGGGAAGACGCTCAGCACCCGGCGGTAGCCACGGGCTGCCAGGTGGCGGATCTGCATGAGGCGCTGCTCGCGCGCGAACACGTCACCGCTGCTCTCCCAGGCATGGGCGCCCACCGACGCCGTCGACAGCACCGGCACGCCCCGGGACCGCAGCCGGAGCAGCGCCGCGTCGTCGTGGTGCAGGACCAGGTCGAGGACGGCGGCCGGAGCCAGCCCTGCCCAGACGTCGGCCTGCGCGCCAGGATCGGTGTGCTGCGAGGTGTCCAGGACGAGCGACAGCCCTCGAGGGGTGAGCGCCTCGGTGCAGGCCGTGAACAGGGTGGCGAGCACGTGGTTGAGCTCCCCGCCCTGCAGCGGGAACAGCACGGTGTTGCTGCGGCCCCGCTTGAGGGACCGGGCCAGAGCGCTCGGCTGGTAGCCGAGCTCGCGGGCGACCCGCAGCACGGTCTCGCGGGTCTCGGGTGTCAGCACCCGGCCGGGGGCGTCGTTGAGGACGTAGCTGACCGTGGCGCGGGAGACGCCGGCCGCGCGAGCGACGTCCGCGCTGGTGACGGTCATGAAACCCCCAGGAAGCGTTGCCAGAATGTGATTCGGACTCTAACTTCCTCAGTTACACGAGTAAATACAGGAGATGTCGCGTGGCTCAGCCGCACCCCGTGATCGCCGAGTTCCTCGCTGCCGCGGCCCAGGCGCCGCCGCCGCCCGTCGACCTTCCGGTCCAGGAGCTGCGCGCCCTGAGCGACGAGGGCGTCCTGCGCACCCTGCCGATGGTCCGCGAGAGCGCCCCGCTCCACGAGGTGCGCGACCTCGTCAGCCCCGGTGGCGTCCCGGTCCGGCTCTACCTCCCGGCCGGCGGCGACCTCCCGCTGCACATCCACCTGCACGGCGGTGGCTGGTGGATGGGCAGCATCGCCACCGTCGACCCCATGTGCCGCGAGCTCGCGGCCGGGCTCGGCGCGGCCGTCCTCAGCGTCGACTACCGCCTCGCTCCCGAGCACCCCTGGCCGGCCGCGATGGAGGACGTCTACGAGGTCCTCACCTGGATGGCCGCGACCTACGACCACGTCTCGCTCGGCGGGGAGTCGGCCGGGGCCAACCTCGCCGCGGTGGTCGGGCTCCTGGCGCGTGACCGCGGCGGGCCGCGCATCGTCGCGCAGTGGCTCGACGTGCCCGCGGTCGACCTCGCGCTGCCCGAGGACGAGTACGTCCGGGCGTACGGCACCGGGTACGGCCTCGAGCTCTCCCAGCTCGGCATGATCACCGGCTTCTACGGCGGCGACATCGAGGACCCCTACGTGAGCCCGGCCCGCGCGGACCTCACCGGCCTGCCGCCGACGATCGTGACCGTGGCCGAGCTCGATCCCCTGCGGGGCCAGGGCGAGGCCTACGCCCGGGCCCTCGCCGACGCCGGCGTGCCCGTCGAGCTGCGCTGCGCTCCCGGGCACATCCACGGCAGCAGCTGGCTCACCGCTCTCGACGACGGCACCGCCGCCTGGCACGACGAGGTCGTCGCCCTGCTCGCCGCGCACCACACCCCCGCGGTCTCGCAGTGAAGCGGCTGTCGGTCGCGCTCGTCGCGACCGCCCTGCTGACCGCAGCCTGCGGCAGCACGGTGCAGCTGAGCAGCCAGGTGCAGTCCGGCGACGTGCTGCCCGGTCAGGAGCAGCTGACCGACGGCACCGGTTCGAGCAGCAGCACCGGCGGCCTGGGCACCACCGGCAGCACGGGCGCCACGACGGGAAGCACGCCTGTCGGCGGCACCACCAGGACCGGCGGCACCGCCGGGACGGGCGCCGTCGTCGTACCCGGCTCCGCCACCGGCGGCTCGTCGACTCCGGGGACCGCGCCGGTCTCCGGCAACCACGACCCCGTCCAGATCGGCTTCGTGACGACGAGCGTCGGCAACGCCGAGGCGCTCGGGGTGAACGCCGGCCAGACCTACACGGACAAGTCGATGTTCGAGGCGCTGGTCGCCGAGTACAACGCCAAGGGCGGCGTCGCGGGGCACCGGATCGTCCCTGTCATCGGTGCGACCGACACGGCCAGCAGCAACTGGTCGCAGCAGTTCGCGGAGGCCTGCGCGACCTTCACCCAGGACCACCACGTGAAGGCCGGCATCGGTTACGTGGTCGTGTTCCTGCCGTCCTGCGAGAACTGCCTGAAGAACGCCCACGTCCCCCACCTCTACGGCGGCTCCCAGCCCGGCGATGCCGTCGACCA
>JAODNF010000072.1 GCA_025464915.1 Frankiales bacterium
CCTTGACGCGCGTGCGGTTGCCGTAGGCCTCCGTGCCGTCCTTGAGAGTCTCGATGCGGCGGATGTCCAGGCGCACGGAGGCGTAGAACTTCAGCGCCTTTCCGCCGGCGGTGGTCTCCGGGCTTCCGAAGAAGACGCCGATCTTCTCGCGCAGCTGGTTGATGAAGATGGCCGTCGTGTTGGTCTGCGAGAGCGCGCCCGTCATCTTGCGCAGCGCCTGGCTCATGAGGCGGGCCTGCAGGCCGACGTGGCTGTCGCCCATCTCGCCCTCGATCTCGGCGCGCGGCACGAGGGCCGCGACGGAGTCGATGACCAGGATGTCGATGGCCCCGGAGCGGACCAGCATGTCGGCGATCTCGAGGGCCTGCTCACCGGTGTCCGGCTGGCTGACGAGCAGCTGGTCGGTGTCGACGCCGAGCTTCTTGGCGTACTCCGGGTCCAGCGCGTGCTCGGCGTCGATGAACGCCGCGATGCCGCCGGCGCGCTGGGCGTTGGCCACCGCGTGCAGGGCGACCGTGGTCTTGCCGGAGGACTCCGGGCCGTAGATCTCGACGACGCGGCCGCGCGGCAGGCCGCCGATGCCGAGCGCGACGTCGAGGGCGATGGAGCCCGTGGGGATGACCTCGACCGGCGGGCGGGTGTCGTCGCCGAGGCGCATCACCGATCCCTTGCCGAAGTTCTTGTCGATCTGGGCGAGGGCCATCTCGAGGGCCTTCTCGCGGTCCGGCGCTGCGGGCACGTGCATCTCCTTCGGCAGTCGTCGCTCTGCGGCGACGGGGCGGGTGCTCCGATCTGCGGTGGACGCTAGGTGCAGGGACCGACGGTTCTGGGCCGTCGTCCTGCACCTGTGGACCACCCGAAGCACTGGGGACAGTACGTCGAACAGCCGTTCGAACGCACCGCGACACGCCGGTCGTGTTCGCACACGTCTTCGAACGATCCCTAGTGGCTGGGGACCTCGAGGTGGGCGCACACCGCGCGCCAGACGTCCTTCGTGGACTCGCCCTGCTCGAGGGCCTGCAGGACCGTGCGGGAGCCGAGCGTGGACAGCACCATGTCGGTCGCGAACGAGCGCGCGTAGGTCACGCCGAACTGGCGCTCCATCCGCCACCAGAAGTCCGTGAGCCGCACGCTGCCCACACT
The DNA here is from genome assembly GCA_025464915.1 of Frankiales bacterium. Classification (GTDB taxonomy): domain Bacteria; phylum Actinomycetota; class Actinomycetes; order Mycobacteriales; family SCTD01; genus RYN-111. Next base: position 1,144 of record JAODNF010000072.1, read on the forward strand.
AGGAGGCAACCGGACGAGACCCTGGGGCGTCCTGGGGATGTCAACACGGTGTGTCAGGCACAGGAGAGGGGGCCCGTGGACACCGCGACAGCGGAGGTGTTCGACGCCTTCGTGCGCGCGCGCCACGCTGCCCTGCTCCGCTACGGGACGGTGCTCACAGGTGATCCGCACAGCGCAGCAGACCTGGTCCAGGACGCTCTGGAGCGGACCGGCCTCGCGTGGTCGCGCGTGCAGCAGCAGGGCGACCCGGAGGGCTACGTGCGGCGGGTCATGGCCAACCGCAACATCTCGACGTGGCGCAAGCTGCGGCGCGAGCGGCTCGTCGACGCTCCCCCGGAGCGGTCCTACGTGGACCGGCCGGCCGACGACGTCATGTGGGGCGTCCTGGCGACGCTGCCCCGGCGGCAGCGCACCGTGCTCTTCCTGCGCTACTACGAGGACCTCTCCGAGGCGGAGATCGCTCGGGTCCTCGGGATCGCGCCGGGCACGGTGAAGAGCCAGGCCAGCAAGGGGATCGCGACGCTGCGTGCGGCGATCGGTGAGAAGGAGCAGCTGTGGACCTAGAGCACGACCTCCGGCGGGTCCTCCACGAGCGGAGCACGCCCACGACCGACGTCGACGTCGTCCCCTTGGTCCACGCGGGGATGCGCCGGCGGGTACGCCGGCAGCGGCTGTCCTGGGTCGGCGCGGCAGCCGGCGTCGCCGGACTCTGGGTCGGCGCGCTGGTCGTGCTGCAGCCCGCCGCAGGCCCCACCACGCCGCAGGTCCCGACAACCCTGATCGCCAACGTTCCCAGCGGTTTCCAGATCCGCGACCTGACGTTCGTGTCGACCACCCGCGGCTATGCCCTCGGCACCGTCCCGTGCACCGGCGGCTCGCACTGCACCGTCCTGCTCCAGACCGACACGGGCACCCGCGAGTGGGAGCGGGCCATCGCGCCGTCCGTGCGGACCTCGCTCCCGGACGGGACCGGCTGCCCCGCCGGCCTGTGCGTCTCGCAGCTGCGCTTCGCCCGGGACGCCGCCGGCGAGGAGATCGGCTACGCCTTCGGTCCGTCGTACGCGCTGTTCTCCGGCGGCGAGTGGCAGCCGCAGCTCGTCGGCCACCGGGTCGAGGCGCTGGAGGCGGCACGGGCCGGGTCCGTCGTGCGGGTGCTGGCCCGCCCGGGTGGCGGGCACGTCGTGCAGCGGTCGACGGTCGGGAGCTCGGACTGGACGACCGTGCTGGACATCACCGCCCCCACCTACAACGCGGTGCTCAAGCGCCAGGGCGACCGGCTGGTGCTGGTGACCTACGACAACAACCGCGGGGCCGGGGCGGAGCCCGACGTCTCCGACGTCCGCTACAGCCGCGACGGGGGGCTCACCTGGGACAAGGGCGCCCACGACCCGTGCGACGGCGACTCCTACTTCGCGGCGGTCGCGCTGGCGCGGCAGTCGGAGGTCGTCGCGGCCTGCACGCACCGGACCGGCGGGTCCTACGTCCGGGTCTCCAAGGACGACGGGACCTTGTTCGGGCCGGCGCTCGACCTGCCCAAGGGGCTGGACGCGCTCCAGGTCGCGGCGCCGTCCTCCGGCGGCAGCTGGCTGGTCTCCGGCGACGTCGCCTCCGAGCGGGCCCGCGTCGTCGTCCGCAGCGAGGACCACGGCCGGACCTGGACCCGGGTCGCGACCGAGCCGACCCCCGACGGCGTGCGGGCCACCGGCTACCTGGACAACTCGAACGCGAGGACCGTCTGGTGGATCGGCGCCGACCCGCGCTTCGTGTGGCGCACCGACGACGCCGGCAAGACCTGGACCGCGGCCCGCTTCCGCTGAGCTCCCTGGTCAGCAGGCGATCCGGGCACGACCCGCCGGCGGGTCACGACCCGGATGCCCTGGTGACCAAGGGGGTGCGCGCGGGTCCGGAGGTCAGGCGCTGCGGGAGCGGCGGCGGCTGATCGCGTCGACCGAGGCGGCGACCAGCAGCACGATGCCGGTGATCTCCTGCACGACCGAGGTGGGCAGGCCCGAGTGCAGCTGGATGCCGTTCGGGATCATGGCGATGACGACGGCGCCGAGGATGGCGTCGCGCGGGCGGCCACGACCGCCGAACAGCGACGTGCCGCCGATGACCGCGGCGGCGACCGCGTAGAGCAGCGTGTTGCCCTGGCCGGTGTCGGGGTGGGCCCCACCGGTGAAGTCGGCGAGGAACAGCCCGCCCACGGCAGCCATCGCGGAGCAGAGCACGAACGCCCCGATCTTGACCCGGTCGACGGCGATGCCGGCGCGAGACGCCGCCTCCTTGCTGCCGCCGATCGCGTAGAGGTGCCGACCCCACGAGGTCCAGGCGAGCAGGATCGTGAAGACGACCATGAACCCGATCGGGATGCTCGCGGCCCAGGGGATCCCCTCGATCTTGGGGCCGTCGTTCGGGTTGCGGTTGGTGTTGAGCCACGCGACGGCCGCCGCACCGGCGAGCCCGAGCGAGCCGATCCGCAGGGCGGTGAGCGCGAGCTGGTCGTAGGAGACGCCCTGGCTGGCACGCCGGCGCTGCCTGACGACGGTCGCGACGGCGTACCCGCCGACCACGACGACCAGGAAGACCCAGCCCTGTGCCGGTGACATGTTGCCGTGCGTCAGCCGGAACCAGGGCTCGTAGCGCGGCGTGCTGACCGTCTGGCTCTTCACCGCATCGAGGGTCACGCCCTCCCACGCGAGGAACATCGCAAGGGTCACGATGAACGACGGGATCCCGAGAGCGGTCACGAGCACGCCGTTCAGGACGCCGATGGCGACCCCGATCGTCACCGCGACGCCGAAGGCGACCCACACGTGCCCGTCGTACGCGCCGGTGAGGATGAGGACGGTGCCGAGGACGACCACCCCGGCCACGGCGTAGAGCCCCTTCCACACCGCCAGCCCTGCTGCGGCGAGCAGCACGACGACCAGGCCGACGTAGACCCGCGACCCCACAGCGGCGTGAAGGTCCCCCGACTGCAGGCCCTGCGCCGCGAAGCCGGCCGCGACGCCGCCCGTCGCACCGGCGGACAGGTCGATCTCCCCGAGGATGAGCACGAAGACCAGGCCGAGCGCGATCAGGGCGATGAACGAGGCCTGCGACATCAGGTTGCCGATGTTGTTGGCCGAGAGGAAGCGGTCCGTGGTCGAGGCGAACAGGACGCCGATGACGAGCAGGCCCAGGATGGCCGGCAGGCCGCCGGGGTCGCCGCGCCGCACCTTGACCACGTACTCGCGGAACGCCTGCCCGAGCCCGCGCGGCAGGGTGTCGACGCGGAAGCTGGCGCGCGGGTCGTCGGTCTCGCCCTGCTCGAGGTTCGTGGTCTCGGTGCTCACGGTGCCTCCTACGCGCTCTGGGCCGCGGTCTCGGGTGCGAGCCCGAGGGTCCCGCTGCGGCCGGACGTGATCAGCTCGACGACCTGGCTGGTGCTGGTGTCCGTCTTGAGGACCTCAGCCGCGAGCCGACCGAGGTAGAGCGCGTCGATGCGGTCGGCGACTTCCATGACGTCGTTCATGTTGTGCGAGATGAGCACGACACCGATCCCGTTGTCCGCCAGGCGCCTGACGAGGTTGAGCACCTGCCGGGTCTGGGCGACGCCCAGAGCGGCAGTCGGCTCGTCGAGGAACACGACCTTCCCGTTCCAGAGGACCGAGCGCGCGATCGCGACGGTCTGGCGCTGACCACCGGAGAGGCTGGACACCGGCTGCCGCACCGAGTTGATGGTGCGGACCGCCAGGGACTGCAGGGTCTCCCGGGCCTTGGTCTCCATCTCGGCGTCGCGCAGGAACGGACCGCGGCGGATCTCACGGCCGAGGAACATGTTCTGGGTGATGTCGAGGTTGTCGGCGAGGGCGAGGTCCTGGTAGACGAACTCGATCCCGAACGACGACGCGACGGCCGGGGACGACAGCGTGACCGGCTTGCCCTCCCAGTAGATCTGGCCGGTGTCGATCGTGTTGATCCCGGCGAAGCACTTCACCAGCGTGGACTTGCCGGCACCGTTGTCGCCGACGAGCGCCGTGACCTGCCCGGCGTAGACCGCGAAGTCCACGTCGTGCAGCACGTGCACCGCGCCGAAGCTCTTGTTGAGCCCCTCGACGCGAAGGATGGGTTCGGTCACGCGCACCTCCACATGAGTGCGAGCCGGGGGCGCCTCTGGGCACCCCCGGCTCGCAAGAACTACTAGCTCGTGACGCCGGCGGCCTTGCAGGCCGCCTCGACACCCTTGCAGAGGTCGGCCGCTGTCACAGCGCCGGCCGTGACGACGTCCTTGATGTTGGCCTTGGTGATGGCCTCCGGGACGAGCAGCACGTAGGGGATGTCGCGGTTGCCCTTGGCGTCGTGCAGCTTCTGCGACGCGAGGGCGGCCGCCGCGGCGTCGTCACCGTTGACGAGCGCGATGGCGAGCTTCGACGCCGCGTCGGCCTCCTTGGCGACGTCCTTGAAGACCGTCATGCACTGGTCCCCGGACAGGACGTACTGCAGGCCCTGGATGCTGGCGTCCTGACCCGTGACCGGGACCTTGAGGGACTTCGACTTCAGGATGCCGATGGCGGCACCGCCGATGCCGTCGTTGGCCGCCAGGACGCCGTCGACCTTGCCACCGTTGCGCGTGAGCAGCTGCTGGAAGTCCGTCGCCGCGGTCGCGTTCTCCCACTTCGAGACGTCGACCTCCTGGGCGATCTTGATCGTGCCGGCCTTGGCCGCGGGGTCGAGGACCGCGTGCGCACCGGCCTTGAACTGCACGGCGTTGTTGTCGATGTCGGTGCCGCCGTTGAGCATGATGACCTGCGCGGCGGACGTCTTGCCGGCGGCCTTGAGGCAGTCGAGCAGGCCCTGGGCCTGCAGCTTGCCGACGCTCGGGTTGTCGAACGACACGTAGTAGTCGCCGGTGCCGCCGAGGTTGACGCGGTCGTAGTCGATGACCTTGATGCCGGCCGCCTTGGCGGAGGCCTCGACACTGATCCCCGTGGCCGGGTCGGCCGGGTCGATGAGCAGGACCTTGACGCCCTCGGAGATCATCGACTGCGCGATGGACACGAACTTCGCGTTGTCGCCCTGGGCGTTCTGGACGTCGGCCTTGACCCCCGCGTCGTTGAACGCCTTCGTGAGCAGTGGAGCGTCGTACTGCGTGTAGCGGGCAGACGAGGTGGTGTCGGGCAGGATCACCCCGACCTGCACCTTGCTGCTGCTGGCCGTGGTCGAGCTGCTGGTTCCGGGAGTGGCCTTGGAGCTGGAGCTCGAGCAGGCGCTCAGGGCCAGCAGCCCCGTTACCGCCAGGATTGCTCCGCTTGTCGTCCGTACGCGTGATCTCACCAGTCGTCCCCTTCGACGATGTCGCCGTGTTGCGAGTTGATGTCACCGGACAGTGCCCCGCGTCACAGGCATCCGTCAAGCATCTGACGGAAATGGCGTCAACTCGTTGCGACTTAGGCCTGAGATTTGACAGAACCCTGAACGCGGAGGGAAGGTCGCGCCGATGGCTGCTCGCTCCACGCCGAGTCGCACGCGCCGCGCACCTCGCCTCCCCACGACGGGGTCGGCAGGGCAGGTCGCGGCGCTGCTTCGCACGCACGGGCCCCTGACCCGAGGTGAGCTTGGCACCGCGATGGGGCTCTCACGGGCCACCGTCTCGGCCACCGTCGCCCAGCTGATGGACCAGGCGTGGGTCGACGAGCGCGCCGCCACCGGCTTCGCCGGGCGGGGTCGTCCGCCGACGCGGCTGGCCCTGACGCAGCAGGCGGGCATCGCCGTCGGCGTCGACCTCGGCCGGACGCACGCCCGCGTCGTCCTGGCCCACCTCGGGCACGAGGTGCTGGCCGAGCGGGCCGTCGAGCTCGACGAGACCTGGCAGCCCAGCGCGGCCCTCGAGGCCGTCGAGGAGCTGCTCGACCAGGTCGTCGCCGAGGCGGGCGTCGATCGCGCCAGCATCGTCGGGATCGGGCTCGGCCTGCCCTCCCCCGTCGACACGACAGGTCACGCGACCAGCCTCACGATCCCGCCCGAGTGGGTGCAGCAGGACCCGGCGCGCGCCCTCGCCGAGCGCCTCGGTGTGCCCGTCGTCGTCGACAACGACGCCAACCTCGGCGCCCTCGCCGAGGCCAGGTGGGGAGCGGGCCGGCGGTTCACGAACCTCATCTACGTCAAGGCCGCGACCGGCATCGGCGCCGGCCTCGTCCTCGACGGGCGGGTGTTCCGCGGCAGCAGCGGTTCCGCCGGCGAGATCGGCCACTTCACCGTCGACGAGGACGGCCTGGTCTGCCGCTGCGGCTCCCGCGGCTGCCTCGAGGTGCGGGTCGGCGGGCACGCCCTCGTCGCCCAGGTCGCCCACAGCGGCAAGGGCATCTCGACCGTCGCCGCCCTCGTCGCCGCCGCGCAGGCCGGCGACCCCGCCTGCACGCGCGTCCTCGGCGACGCCGGCGAGACCCTCGGCGTCGCCCTCGCTGCCGTCCTCAACATCGTCAACCCGGACCGGGTCATCATCGGAGGAGAGCTCGGTACGGCCGGTGAGCTCGTGCTCTCGTCCCTGCGCGAGCGGCTGAGCCGGCACGCCCTCGCGTCAGCGGTCCGGTCGACCTCGGTCGTCCAGGGGCAGCTCGGCGAGCGGGCCGAGGCGCTCGGCGCGGTGCTGCTCGTGCTGACCGAGGCGGAGCGCTTCGTCGCGCCCTGAAGCGGGGAGCTCACCTGTCGGACCTGACTGACA